>JAFGKM010000034.1 GCA_016928555.1 Candidatus Omnitrophota bacterium
GTATTCTTCAAAGCACGCTTTGAATTCACTCCTGAATGCGGCGTGGTCATCCACCAAAAGTATCCGGCCGGGTATGGAAGATTCCGTTTTGACCGTGACCGTACGGAGTTTCGACGGCCTTTTTTTCAGCTTCATCAATCCTCCAATGCGCTTATACAGTTATTTACAGCTTCCTCCATATAAAAATCATGATAACCGGATGTTTTGGCTACGATTCAATTTTACTAAGCTCGCCATTAGCTGTCAAGATTGATAGTAAGTGGTAAATTGTATAGAAGGCTCGGCGGGTGTGCCGGCCGATGCTCTTTATTCATCGCATCGGCACCCTTCTCCCTTTCCGCCACAAAGCGCAGGCGGACTGCGCAAGGAAGATGGACATATAGGGTAGACGTGGTTCACTGAAGTCTTACAGCTGAGTAATAAGCGTTACGGATATCCTTATTCCTGCCTGCCGCGGTCTGCCATGCTTATATATTCCGAACGCCTGACAATGCTCTTGTAGGCGGGGCGTATAATCTTTCCGCCGTTTATGATTTCCTCAACGATGTGGGCGCACCAGCCGGCAATCCTGCCGATGGCGAAGAGCGGAGTGTACAGTTCAACAGGTATATCAAGCATCTTGTAAACCATGCCGGAGTACAAATCCACATTGGCGCAAAGCGGCCTGTTTATTCCTTTCTCCTCGTTAAAAACTTCCGGTCCGAGTTTTTCAACCATTTCGTAAAGACGGAATTCATCTTCCATCCCTTTTTCTCCGGCCAGTTCCCTCCCTTTTTCCTTAAGTATAACGGCGCGGGGGTCGGAGACGGTATAGACCGCATGGCCTAGTCCGTATATAAGCCCGGACCGGTCAAAAACCTCGCCCTTCATAATCCGGCGAAGGTAATCCTTTGTTTTCTTCTCATCGGCTGAATAACCGATATTTTTGCGGATGTCCTCAATCATCTCCATAACCTTAATATTGGCGCCGCCGTGCCTCGGTCCCTTGAGTGAACCGAGAGCCGAAGCGACAGCCGAATATATGTCGGTACCTGAAGAGGTAACCACGTGGGCGGTAAACGTGGAATTATTCCCGCCGCCGTGTTCCGCATGAAGCAGAATGCACAGGTCGAGAAGTTCCGCCTCTTTAGCCGTATAGCGGCTGTCGGGCCGTATCATGTACAAGAAATTTTCCGCGGTGCTCAAATCCGGCCGGGGACTGTGGATAATCAGGCTCTTTTCCTTGTAATAATGCGCCATCAACCGATAGTTGTGGGCGGCAAAGACGGAAATCCGGGAGATGAGCGCTATTGACTGCCTGATGATATTGGAGATACTTGTATCATCGGGCTTTTCATCGTATCTGTACATGCCCAGGACACTCCTTGCAAGGTTGTTCATGACATTCCTGCTCGGATTCTTGAGCGTCATGGAAGCATCGGCCTTTTCCGGTATAATCCTGTATTCGTTGAGGAGGCGGTTAAAAGCGGCAAGTTCTTCCCTGTTCGGCAAAACGCCGAAAAGCAGGAGGTAGGCGCACTCCTCGAAACCGTGCCTTTTTTCTTCATGAAAACCCCTGACAAGGTCGGAGATATCTATGCCCCTGTAAAAAAGCCGTCCTTCAATGGGAACCCTTTCGCCCTCGTCCATTATATAGGCGTGAACTTCGCCTATTTCCGTCAAGCCTACCAGCACGCCCGTGCCGTCTTTGTTGCGCAATCCCCTCTTGACGCTGAATCTGTCATAGAGCTCGGACTCTATCCGGCTGTTCCGCTCGGCCAGCATGCCCAGTTTTTCAAGAAAGCCGTTTTCCCGATTTTTGTTTGGAGAATTATTGCTCATCTCTTTCATCCCTTGTTTTTGCATTTTAATTAAGACTCTCTGCAAAATGAAATCCTGAATTGATATTTTACCTTTTTCCCTCTCCTAAGGCAAAAGCAAGCATGAGAAAGCAGTTTGTTTATCCGTACGGCTTAAACCGAGTGCAGAGATTTCAACGCCTTAACAGCCAATGGCTTTTCCAAGCATGGCAGAAAATAATCGTAGTGAAAACGGGGGCGCCGTTTATTTTGACAAATAACGGGAATATGTTAAAGTTTTCATAGATAATTGAAGCCGGAAATGAACATTCCATGGATTACGCAGGTTGCACAAGGCAACTATGCTTATATCAAGAAAGCTTCTCTCCGAATATCAGGGAACCCGCAATAAAACCTATGGACGCATAAGGAGTACAATTCCGCTTATAACCCTGCTTACAGGATTTCTATTCATCTTTCTCTCCTCAAATACAGTCAGGGCGGAACAGGCTGTGCGCGTGGGTGTATACCAGAACAGCCCCAAGGTTTCAATCTCCGAATCGGGAAGGGCGGAGGGAATTTTCATTGATATAATAGAGGCAATTGCCGAAGAAGAGGGATGGTCGCTGAAATATGTGCGCGGCACATGGAGCGAAGGGCTCGACCGGCTGGAGAAGGGAGAAATAGACCTTATGCCGGACGTGGGATACAGCAAACTGCGCGAAGAGACTTTTTCGTTAAACCGTGAGCCGGTTCTGTCAGACTGGTTTCAGATATATACGCGCCGCGGAAGCGGCATCCGCTCCCTGATTGACCTGGACGGCAAGCACATCGCGGTTCTGGAACGCTCGGTACAGCAGGATATTTTCGAACAATTCCACTCGGGATTTGACATAACTGTTTCAATCATCTCTTTTAAAAATTTTGAAGATGCGTTTAACTCGGTGAAGCAGGGAGATGCGGATGCAGTCATAAGCAACCGTTTTTACGGAACTCTGAACGCCGGCAGGTACGGCCTTGAAGACACAGCCGTCATATTCAATCCCAACCGCCTTTTTTTTGCGGCACCCAAAGGCAAAAGCGCACAATTGCTCAAGGCTATTGATAAACACCTCGTCCAGTTTAAGAAAAATTCAAACTCGGTTTACTACCGGTCGCTGCGGCGATGGACTTCCGAAGAGGTTATTCCCGTATTCCCGATATGGCTTAAAGGGGTGGGAATCTTTTTGGCCGGAATCATTCTGTTAGGTTTTCTGTGGAACAGGTCTCTCAAGCGCCAGGTAAGGTCGCGCACGCGCCTGCTGGATTTGAGCAACCAGGAGACTACCTACCTTTACAAGGAACTGCAGAAGTATGCCGAAACTCTGGAAAAAAGGGTTGAGGAGCGCACGGAAGAACTGTCAAAAACAAACAGCGAATTGATTAAAGCCAGAGATGCCGCCGAAGCGGCCGACAGAACCAAATTGGCATTCCTTGCCAGCATGTCCCACGAACTGCGCACTCCGCTAAACTCAATTATCGGTTTTACCGGCCTGCTTCTGCAGGGAATGGCGGGACCGTTGAACGAGGAGCAGAATAAACAGCTGCGCATGGTCAAAAACAGCGGTCAGCATCTGCTGTCGCTCATCAACGACGTGCTGGATATTTCCAAAATAGAAGCGGGACAGATAGACGTTGCCAATGAAACGTTCGACATCCCTGAATCCGTTCAAAGGGTTGTTCAGATGGTAAGGCTTCTTGCTGAAAGCAAACGTCTGCTGCTGACCTTGAATATAGCGCCGGACGTAAGCCGGATTACCAGCGACCGAAGGCGCTTTGAGCAGATTCTCATGAATCTGATGAGCAATGCAATAAAGTTTACCGATGAAGGAAAGGTGCATGTGGACGCCTCTGCGGAAAAAGGAGAGCTTATAATACGGGTAACAGACACCGGAATCGGGATTAAGCCGGAGGATAAGGACAAATTATTCCAGCCTTTCCGCCAGCTGGATACAGGCCTTACGCGACAGCATGAAGGGACAGGATTGGGGCTTTCAATCTGCAAGCGCCTGGCAGAAAGGCTCGGCGGCTCCATTACGGTGGAAAGCGAATGGGGAAAAGGGAGTGTTTTCCAACTCACCCTGCCCCTCTTCCCCGAAAGGAAGCCATGAAAAAGACCATTCTCATTATTGAAGATAACGAACAAAATCTCTACCTTGCCACATTTTTGCTGGAACGGAACGGTTTTGAAGTTGAATCTGCAAGAGACGGTACGGAAGGGATAGCCATGGCAAATCAGATTAAACCGGACCTGATACTTCTCGACATACAATTGCCGGAGATAGACGGTTATGCGGTTGCACGGGCGTTGAGGCAGAATCCGGCCCTGAAAGAAACACCCATTGTAGCCGTTACCTCTTACGCCATGCCGGGCGACAGGGAACGCACCATTGAGGCGGGATGCACCGGCTATATAGAAAAACCGATAAATCCCGACACATTCAAAGCCGAAATAGCAAAGTATATCAAGCCCGCAGGAGGAACTAAAAATGACAATTCTGATTGTTGACGACAACGAGCAGAATATTTATCAGCAGCAAGTTTTTCTCGCTGGAAACGGGTATGAAACAGTTACTGCCGTCAACGGCAGGGAAGCGCTGGAAAAAGCAAGGAAGGCTCCTCCGGCCCTCATTATCAGCGACATTCTAATGCCCGTTATGGACGGGTTTACCCTGTGCAGGGAATGGAGAAAAGACGCACGCCTGAAGTCAATCCCCTTTATCTTCTATACCGCCACATATATTCATGAACAGGACCGCGAATTTGCGCTCAGCCTCGGGGCGGACGAATTCCTCGTTAAACCTCAGGAGCCGGAGGTTTTTCTCAAGATAATCAGGGAGGTTATAAAGCGCGTCCATAAAACCCCTCCGGGACAGGATGTTGAACCTTCAGTTAAAGAAGAATCCGTCTATCTGAAGCAGTATAATGCAACCCTTATACGGAAGCTGGAAAGCAAAATGCTGCAACTGGAGCAGAAAAACCGGGACCTTGAAGAAAGCCTTGCCGAGCGGAAACAGGCGCAGGACAAATACCGCGAGCTTTTTGAAGATACGAAAGACACCGTGTACGTCAGTTCTATCGAAGGGAATTTTCTGGATGTTAACCCTTCCGGCATAGAGACGTTCGGATACCGCAACAAAGAAGAGATGCTGCAACTGGATATAGAAAAAGACATCTATTGGAATCCTGAAGACAGAAAAGAAATAAAAAAGTTATTGCGCGGACAGGGTTTTCTGAAGGATTATGAAGTGGAGATGAAGAAAAAAAACGGGGAAAGACTGATTATGCTGTTGACAGCAAGCCTTATGAAAGACAAAAAGGGCGATGTCACGGCTTACAAGGTTATAGCACGGGATATAACCGAGCAGAAAAAACTCTTGCAGCAGCTTATACAGGCGGAAAAAATGGCGGCTATCGGAGAATTGCTCTCCGGCGTGGCGCATGAAATAAACAATCCTCTTACTGCGGTAATCGGTTTTTCGGAACTACTTCTGAAAACAGGGGATATTGACGAAAAGCTCAGGCATGACATACAGCAGATATATGATTCTTCAATTCGCGTGCACAAGATTACCGAAGGACTCCTGCGGTTTGCAAGGAAAGATAACCTGGTAAAGAAAGCCGTGAACGTAAACAGCCTGATTGAGGAAATACTGAAAATAAGGGAATACCAGCTTCGGGTAAACAACATAGCGGTAAAAAAAATCTGCCGGCAGGACCTGCCCTTGATAAGCGGCGACCCGATACAGCTGGAACAGGTGTTTCTTAACATAATAAACAATGCCGAGTATTTTATGGCCGACGAAAACAGGAAAGGCATCCTGACCATATCCACATCTGTGGAAGATAATTACGTAAAGGTCCAATTCGCCGATACCGGGCCGGGCATACCCGAGAATAAAATAACCAGAGTTTTTGACCCGTTTTTCACGACGAAACCCCAGGGGAAAGGCACGGGGCTTGGACTTTCCGTAAGTTACGGCATTATAAAAGAGCACGGAGGAAATATCCACGTGGAAAACGGAATGAAAGGCGGCGCCGTCTTCACCGTAATTCTCCCTTTAAAAGAAGCAAAAAATTAAAACATGTTCTTCTAAGCAGATTTTAATTACTTGCAACGATGTGTCTGACAAAGTATAATTCAGAAGGACCTTCTTTTAATCCCGGGCGATTTTACGCCTGCGGATTTTTATAAAATTTCAAGTCTGCAGGGGAGGGCTTATGAGCGAAACGGCAGAGATACTGGAACGGGTGAGGGAGAAGAAACCGCTGGTCCACCACATAACCAACTGGGTCACAATATACGACTGCGCCAATATCGTAAGGGCCCTGGGAGCCCTGCCTGTGATGGCGCATGCGGAGGAAGAAGCCGCTGACATGACACTCATCGCTTCCGCACTTGTGCTGAATATAGGCACGCTTACGCCCGGATTGATTGAAGCGATGAAGCTTGCGGGGAAAGCGGCAAACGCAAAAAACATTCCCGTCGTTCTTGATGCGGTGGGCGCAGGCGCCACAAAACTGCGGGACGACAAATGCGCCGAACTCCTTAAAGAGGTAGGAATTGACATAGTAAAAGGCAACGCGTCCGAAATAGCAAAACTCGCGGGGATGGATGTATACACAAGGGGCGTTGAATCAACAAAAGTTGAGGCGGACATGAAAGAACTTGCGAGAAAATTCGCTTCCCATAGAGAGTCGGTCGTAGTTATAACCGGAAAACAGGATATTGTCACCGATGGGAATTCCGTCTACCTGTGCAATAACGGGCACGACATGATGTCAAAAATCGTAGGGACGGGATGTATGTCGGCTTCGGTCATAGGCGCCTTCGCCGCAGTGGAAAGAGACTACGCAAAAGCGGCCGCGGCGGCTCTCGCCGTATTCGGAATAGCGGGAGAACTCGGAGCAAAAGACTCAGCCGGACCGGGTACGTTCAAACAGAATTTTTACGATGCCCTGTATAACCTCGGCAAGCAGGACGTAGAAAAACTGGAACGGCTGGAAAAACTCTGATGGACCTGCAAAAAATAGATTTTTACTTCATTACAGATTCCAACCTGACAAGAAGGACCGTTGCGGAGGACGTTGAATCCGCACTTTCTGCAGGAGTGAAAATCATTCAGTACAGGGAAAAAAACAAGTCCGCCCGGGAAATGGTGGAAGAGGCATCCCTGATAAAAAAGATGTGTAACGGAAAATCAATTTTCCTAATCAACGACCGCGTTGACATCGCCCTTGCCGTAGGAGCCGGCGGCGTCCACCTCGGGCAGGATGACATGCCTTACCATACTGCAAGATTACTGCTGGGCGAGGACAAAATAATCGGGTTGACGGCTCACAGCGCGGAAGAAGCGGTACTTGCGGAAAAAGACGGGGCGGACTATATCGGCGCATCTCCCGTTTTTGATACAGAAACAAAGCCGGACGCTGGGAAAGGAGGCGGGCTGGAACTGATACGGGATATCAGGAAGAACGTAAAGATACCTGTTGTTGCCATCGGGGGTATAAACCTGAATAACGTTGCTTCCGTGATTTCGGCTGGGGCGGATTCTGCCGCCGCAATATCCGCAGTAGTGGCATCGGATAACGTTGAGGAGGAATGCAGGCGTTTTATAAAAGTAATCCAGTCTACTCAAGAAAACTGCCTATGAGAGCGTCGTAAACATTGGTAAAATAATCCTGGTCAAATATGCCCGCCCTGATTTCCATGCTCCCGCCGCCCGCAAGACCGATTAATATATCAAAGGTAAGCTCGCCCTCGGCGCTTCTCCCCGCCCTCTTCAACAAATTCTCCGGAGAAACCGGCGTATTGGGAGAAGACGATATGAAATACTGCCAGGAAACCGCATTACCTTCAAGATAGTCCATTATTGCCTGCGCATTCAAGCTTTTGTTTTCATCCTCATCTTTCCATATCTCTATGCCCTCCGCATCCGTACGGATTGATTTAAGGCATAAACCCGCAAGGTTGGGGCTGTTGAGAAGGTTCATATTGGTAAAACTGTAAAGATTTTCCCTGAGAAGAGGCAGCACTATGGGGGCGTCAAGTGCATACCCGAACATCCTTTCAACGCTCAATATCTGGCTTGCTTCCCCGAATGCGGGATACAGGTCGTTGTAGGTATCTATCAGCCGGAATCCGTTATTTTCAAGTACGTGTTTGACAAATACAATGTCTTCAATATCGCCCAACTCCACCTGAGGGTTATCCCCGCCTTCCGTGTTTACAAAAACATTGGCGTCAAACTCCGGCGTAAAATTGGCATGTATGAGCGGAAAACCCGTTTCCCCGTCCGTCGTAACGGACATCGCAACCATGCCTCCTTCCTGCCTCGCCGCGGCGGTTAACGCCCCCGCCTCCCCGGGATTATCCCGCATCAGCGCCGTGTGCGCTGAAACAATAATCTCCATCCCGAACGGGTACGTACCGGCATCGGCTATGACGAAATACATCTTTCCTGCTTCGTCGCCGTTGCCCGGGAGAGAAATGCCGGCGGGATATCCGGCTTCGCCGGTATAGTCCTTCATATAAAGGTGGAATGTGAATGGCGACGTAAACGGCGGCCTTGCCGCGGTTATGATTTCAGGCGTACCGTTATCCTCAAATCTTGTCCAGCCGTTAAATGCCAGCCAGTTTATTAAAGTCTGATTGGAAGGATCAACGGCCATATACAGGACAGAGGGTTTTGTGAGGTTGAAAGAAAGGAATCCTTCGCCCGCCTCACCGGCATCCTCAAGGTGCGTATTTATAATCTCTCTTCCTCCTATATCGGAAGGAAAAGCGAGAATCCTGTAACCTGTCAGCTCCTCCCCTCCGAGCTCTCCGCCGTATATCAAATTTCCGTACCTCAAGGAACCCGTAAGATATTCCCTTTCAACGGTTAAATCTATGTCCGCCATAAGCCCGGAGAACGGCTGCCGTATATTTGCGGTTACGGAAAAATCCAGTCCGCCCCAGTTTACGGGATTGCATAACATTGCACACAATTCCGTCAAAGTCACATCCTCTCCGTTCACGTACGCCGAATGGTATAACTGCTGGCTTATGTAACTGCGCAGCTGCTGCCTTGTTATAATCCATGTATATTCAGAAGGTATCTGTGAATAGAGATTTTCCACAATCTCGTCGGCATCGTCCTTTTCCAACCTCCCGTACTGTCCGTTCGCCTTCAGGGATATACTGCCTTCTGCAGCATTCAGAAAAGCATCCGACGAATTGCCGCTTTCAAGCCGATTCACGATATCCACGATGATAGATACGTTTGCAGGTTCCTCAGCTATGAAATCCAGCGTTTCCTGCGTAAAATTGACGCCGCGCGGATGAAGAGCAACCCCCAGCCTGGCAATGGATTCAGTCTCATCATCGGGCTCAATGGCAAAAATCACTCCGTCCTCGCCGTAGCAGTTGAAGAAAAGGAAAACACCGTGCGCCCAGATTGTCCGTGCGGGGTTTGCCGGCAGAGGCAGCTGGCTGTTATCAAGAGCGGCTGTAACCTCTATGTACTCTTTCCCGAAAGCACCGTACAGCGGAGTATCTTCAAAGAAAGCATCCATCCCTTCGTCGGAAAGATACAATATCCCCTCCGGCAGTACGGGAAGAACAGCCGAAGAACCCCCGCCTCCTCCGCACGCAATACCCAAAACAAAAATTGCCAGAAGACTGAGTAAAGCACATGTTTTCATCAGCATGGTTTTTAAAATAGGCCCAAATCCCCCTTGAATTCCCCTTTTGTCAAAGGGGGAGAAAGGGGATTTATTCATTAATCTTTCCCCGGTTAACATTAATAATCAAGCCCTATTATACCCTTTTAAAAATAATGGCGCTACTTTTCAGAACTTCAACAGCACGTAGTTTTCCTGATGTTCCTTCGCATCCTGTTTCCACTTGCTCTCCACATCCGGCTCGTTGAAAAGTGCGGCTTTCCTGTCCCATGCAAGAAGATGCAGGGGGTCAATTACCGCCCCGCCGAACTCAATAATGTTTTTTGGAAAAACTTCCGCTTCCGGCGTTTCGCATCTTATCCCCGTCACGCCTATGCGGGCGTACCCTCCTATGGACAGCCGCACAAAAAATGGGAAGGCTTTCACAGGGATGCGTATTTCCGTAATGGATTTTTCACTTCCAAGAGGCAGGGCGGCAACATCATAAATTTTTTCGTACGATTTTCCGTCGTAGGAGATCTGTATCCTGCAGGCAGTCGCGCAAAGGTCCATTGTAAGCGTTTCCAACACTATCTCCATGGGCGCAAAAGGATAGTTTTTATGCACGGGGTTTTTCCCGAATATCTCTGCTTTTCTCTTCATCTCCGTAAGTTCCTTAAGCATCTCTTCCGCCTTCCCGTAGATTTCCCTGTCTTCTTTCCTTTCCCCGTAATATGCCGCCAGTTCTCCAAGCAGTCCACCCCACTCTCCGCATTCGGCTATAACCTTATTCAGCCGGTCCATCTGGAGAAATAATGCTTTTGATTCCGCGTATCCCCTTCTAATCATATTTCTCGCGGTATACCTCAATTCATTTTCCACCTTTTTCTTTCCGCATTCCACGCTCTTCCGGAGAACCTCGCTTCTGACCGCTTTATGCAAAACTGACTGCTTTTGTGCCTTTAAAGCGTCGTTTGCCGCTCCGTAATTATCATCTCTCACCATGAGCGACATAAAGAAGCTTCTCTGCTCCTCCTTTGCATAGCCGGGAAGAAGATGCTTTCCGACTTCTTCCCATGAAGGTATTCTGCCCGCCCACAATATATGCCCCGTCATGCAGCGGTTAGGCATTACGTTATCCTGAAAACGTCCGCCGCCTTCCCATTCGGTCGCCAGATACGTGTCAATCCCCAGCCCCTCTCCGTAACGCGCAAATGTAACCGTGTTCTCAATGTCAGGCAAAACTCCCAGCTTCCCTCCGAGCGCAACCCTGAACCCGTTTTCAAGCAGTATATTTGTGCTGTCTATCCGGCGCCAGTTCAGGAAATCAAACTCGGGACAGCTTTTAACGGTATCGTAATACCAGTCAACCATCACTATATCCTTTGACAGCCGCTCAATGAGATTTTCATAATAAAAACACATGTCCGCCCACATCCACATAATCCTGCCGTGTTTTCTGATTTCCCCGTTGATGAAGTTTGCATGTTCCGCATAAACCCCGCCGATGCCTTCTTTTTCGGCCCTCTTCCTGCAGAGAGAGCAGGAACCGAGTTCAAACGTCTCATCAAGCCCCGCGTGTAAATTAACCGACGGAAAAATTTCCGCAACCTCGGCTATAACCGACGCCGCCCATTTCCTCGTATCTTCAAGCGAAGGGCATAAACAATCGTTCCAGTTCTGCCATGGATGCCTCGGCCCTTCCCTGACTTCGCTCATGTGCGCAAAGGAACTGTGCGTGAGAAATCTTTCGGCATGTCCCAGAAGGTTTAAACTCGGGACAACCTCCACTCCGCCTTCTCCTGCAAAGTCAATAAGCTCGCGGATTTCCTTTTTAGTCAGACCTCTTCCCGCCTCGCGGAAAGAATCAAGGCGCAGGCAGTTTTCAATGTAGAGATGGCATTGGTTGAAATGAAAACCCGCACACTTCTTTATAATCCTCTTCAAAGTTTTCAAACTCTGCGGCTGTCTTGCGATGTCTATCTGGAATGCCCTTGTCTCAAACAACGGTGTTTTCCCCATTTTATTTCCTTTCAGCAGCTATCTATTATTTTGTTTATCGCCGCAAGGTCTTCTCCGCCAAAATTCATGTCCCCGGCTTTCGCATTTTCCATGGCCTGTCCGGGCCTGCGCGCTCCGGCGAGCGCATGAGTGCATCCCTGCTGATGGAAAGTCCAAGCGACGGCCAGCTGTGCAAAACTGGCGTCATATTTTTCCGCAAAAACACTCAGTTCATCAAGCATTTTCCGGACTCTTATCCTGTTTCCCCTGCTGAAAAGAGGGTTATCCCTCCTGTGGTCGCCGTCGTTAAAGACAAAATCAGGAGTAACCTTTCCCGTGAGCAGTCCCCTTGCAAGAGGGGAGTACGCAAGAAATGCAATGCCCCGCTTTTCGCAATAAGGGATGTTGTCCTTTTCTCTTTTTCTGTCAAGCATGCTGTAGCTTTCCTGGTCGGCGTCAATCTGCCCCGTTTTCAGATAGCTTTCCAGATGTCCGACGCCGGCGTTGCTCACTCCTATGGCCCTTATCTTGCCTTCCTGTTTAAGCTTCAGCAGTTCATTCATAGTATCTTCGACGGGCGTCGTTGCATCCTGCCAGTGCGTCTGGTAAAGGTCTATGTAATCCGTGCCGATACGGCGCAGGCTCATTTCTATCTCGGACCTTATTGACACGGGAGAAAGATATTTGAAAACCTTTATATCGCCCGAACCCCCGCGTATCGCCTTTTCATCCGACGTGAAATGGTATTCCCCCTCTTCTCTGTCCCACACCAGACCGCACTTTGTCGCAAGCACCGCCCTTTCCCGAACGCCTTTTAACGCCCTGCCGACAATTTCCTCGGACAGCCCGAACCCGTATACGGGAGCGGTATCGATAAGGTTGATGCCTGCATCCATGGCGGCCTTAATTGTTTCCACGGATTCTTTTTCCTCCGTACCGCCCCACATCCATCCGCCTATGGCCCAGGCGCCGAGCCCCACCGCCGACGCCTTTATCCCCGACTTTCCAAGTTCTCTGTATTGCACAATTTACCTCCGCTGTTAAAAGTATTTTCCCTCTTTCAAAAATTATAACATTTTTTAAACCGTGCAGAAATATATGCCGGCCGCCAAATAAAATTTGCAATTTGCCGTTCACGGTTATAGAATATCAATTGGAATACCCGAGGCAAAACCATATGGAAAAATGCAAGAAGGAAATAGATATACTTGTAAGAGCGCGGTACCCTCTTATTTTTGTTACCACCTATGAGGAAGAACGCCTTGCAGGATTCATAAGCAACCTGAGCAAAGAGCAGAATAAACAGCTCTTCCTCTGGTCGGTAACCTCGGGCATGCACAAACACGGGGAAAACAAGATTGACGAGGCGACAAAAGACCCGCTTTCGGCCCTGAATTGCGTGGAACGCCAGACAGGCCCAGTCATATTTCTTTTCCATGACTTCCATCCCTATCTTTCAGACCCGGCAATAGTGCGTAAACTGCGCGATCTTGTGAAAAATCTTAAAAGCACCTATGAAACTTTGATATTCGTTTCGCCCGTTCTTTCGGTTCCCGTGGAACTGGAAAAAGACCTGGCAATAGTGGACATGGAACTGCCTGACCGCGAAATAATAAGCGGCCTGCTTGATTCAATCGCAAGCGCGGTGTCTTCCCGTTCCGCGATAAAAATAGACCTTCCGCGGGAGATAAAGGAAAAACTCGTTGATGCGGCGCTCGGGCTGACTTACAACGAAGCGGAGAACGCCTTTGCGCGCGCAATCGTCACCGATAACGCGCTCGGGATTAAGGATATTGAAAGGGTTCTCGACGAAAAAAAACAGATTATAAGGAAATCCGGCATACTCGATTACTTCCATACCGAAGAAAAAATAGGGAATGTCGGAGGATTGAACAACCTTAAGGCATGGCTGAAAAAAAGGGCGCTGGCATTCACGCAAAAAGCAAAAGACTTCGGACTGCCGGAACCGAAAGGAATACTGCTGGTGGGTGTACAGGGCTGCGGCAAATCCCTGACGGCAAAAGCGGTTTCCAACCTCTGGCAGATTCCGCTGCTCAGATTTGACGTTGGCCGGGTATTTTCAGGAATCGTCGGCTCGTCCGAGGAAAACATGCGAAAGGCGATAAAGACGGCCGAATCCATAGCACCCGTGATACTCTGGATAGACGAGATAGAAAAATCCCTTTCCGGCGTACAGAGTTCGACATTTTCAGACGCGGGCACAAGCGCCAGGGTATTCGGCACGTTTATAACGTGGCTGCAGGAAAAAAACAAGCCGGTATTCGTCATTGCGACGGCCAATAACATACAGCTTCTACCTCCCGAACTGCTGAGGAAAGGCAGGTTTGACGAGATATTTTTCATTGACCTGCCTTCAACTGAAGAACGCGCGGAGATATTCAAAATACATCTTAGGAAAAGAAACAGGAAACCCGAAAATTTTGACGTCGGCGCGATGGCCGGCGCAAGTTTCAATTTCAGCGGAGCGGAGATTGAACAGGCGGTAATTTCCGCACTCTTCGACGCTTTTACGGAAAACAGGGAATTAACCTCCGGAGATATTATCAACAGCATAAAAAACAGCGTACCTCTGGCTTTAACGATGAGCGAAACCATAAACGGCCTGCGGCAGTGGGCTGAAACCCGCACCGTGCCGGCGACAATCAATGCAATGCAGGACGGAAAGCCCGCGGGCGGAAGAAAGCTTGAACTGTAAAGCGGCAGATTCTGCTCATCCTCCCATAAAAATGCAAAACGGCAGCCGGTTTAAAAAAATAGAGAGCGACGGCATTATCGTGGGGATAACGAAGAAAGACGCCCGCGCCAGCAGATTTGCCCATATTGAAGTCGGGAGCGAAGAGAAGGGAGCGGATGAAATACCCGACGGCAGAAAATATTTCCCGTGCCACAAATGCAACAGGAACAACAGGAAGGGAAACCTTTACTGCATATACTGCGGAGAGATTTTCCCCGACGTGGCGGAAAAGACCGACAGCGGGCTGGAGCCGTACGAAATAAAATGCCCCCGGTGCGGCAAAACCGGGAACAAAAACCAGAAACACTGCATCTGGTGCGGGTACAGCTTTGTGTGGACGGACGAGGATATCCTGCAGGAAGGCAGAGAGGTTGAGATAGAAATAAACGGAACAAAATACCGGTCAACGGACCGCTATCTCCCCGCATACATAAAAGATGCCATGGTCAGGATAAAAACACAAGACTTGACCAAAGAAAACATGGAAAAGATTTTTAAGAACCTTCAAATCAGAAAAGAGGAAAGCAGGATTAACCTGCTGACGGAGATAGAAAAAAACAAAAACAGGATGATTTCTTACATTATGCTCGCGGGAGGCGGAGTTTTGACGTTCGCGGGGTTTTTGTTTCTTCATAAAATGCTTATTACGCCGGCGTTTTTCCTCGGCGGCCCGGGAATTTTGCTTATTATGGCGGCGTTTTTGAGGCTGGTCGCCGTCAGTCCCCTCAGCGAAGACAACCGATTAAAAAAAGATTGAATAATGCTGCATTAAACACAGGGAGAACCAATGAGCGCGTTATGCGGAATTGAACTCACGATGGAAAGCCTCGCCCTTATCAAAAAAACTCTTGATGAACTCAGATTGCAACACAGAATGCTGGAAGAAATAGACAAGGACAGGGAAAAACTTTTTGCGATGGAAGATTCGGAAGGCCGCATTGAAAAGGTAAGCATGCTTATTACAGACGCTTACGGCCTCAAGATGGGCCTGCAGAAACAGAAAAACGGGAAGTACCGCGTAATAACTTCCGCCTCCTCGCGGCCGCAGCTCCTAAAGCAGAAAAAAATTGCAAACAGGATAAAACAGAGGTATGCGTATAACAGAATAAGAGAGGAACTGCAGAGCAAAGGATATTCCATAGTGGAAGAGAAAAAAACGGGCGACAATACGATAAGGCTTGTGGCAAGGCACTGGAGGTAACTGCAATGGCGGGGAAAGAAGAACTGGAGATTTTCATATCCGAGGAAGGAGAAATCAAGATTTACGTGAAAGGCATAAAAGGCCCTGCCTGCCGGGATATTGTCAGGAATTTTTCTTCCGGCATAGGCAGGATAACGGAGTTTGTCAAAACCTCCGAATTTTATCAGAAACCGGAAACCGGCAATATTGTAAAACATAAAGGGAGAAATGCCTGACAGGATGAAGCCTCGCAGGAATAAAAAAAAAGGCGGGACAAACGGGCGGATTGAAAATCCGGACGGACCTTTCACGCCCTCCAGCATTGAGATAACGGTTGACGGCGGGGGAACCGTATGGTTCGCCTCTTCTGCCCCGATATTTGAGAAAGAAAAGGGCGTGAAAAATAATCTCTGCGGATAAAAAATTATTAAGAGCGCCTGCCTGAAATACGCGAAGCTTATGAAAAACGCTTGAAAATTGCTATAATCGGGAGATGCGCATGCGTAAATTTTTCGTTCTGACATTAATTTTGTTTTCCGTCCTTCCCTGCCGTCCGCAGAACGCACTGCCGAAACCGGACGGATTTATCAACGACTACGCAAACACTCTTGCTCCTGATGAAAAAGAGGCGCTGGAGTCTCTCGCCGCTTCCATCGAGAAAGAAACGTCTGCCGAGATATCTACCGCGATAATCAACAGCCTTGAAGGGAAAAACCTTGAGGATTACGCCCTTGAGATTTTCAACGGATGGGGCGTCGGCAAAAAAGGCAAGGACAACGGCGTTCTGATACTGGTAAGCATAAGCGACCGGCAGATGAGGATAGAGGTCGGCTACGGCCTCGAATCCGTTCTGCCGGACGCGGTCTGCGGCAGGATAATAAGAAATGTAATGGCGCCGCAGTTCAGGGAGGGCAACTATTACAGGGGGATTTACGAGGCAATCACGGCAATGGGGGAAACCATAAAAGGCGAGCCGCCCGCTTCCGCAACCTCTAATACGGACAGTATAAAATTCATAGGCTTTCTTGCAGTGTGGCACGCATTTCTTATTTTGTTTTCCTTTTTATTGTTTCACATCGCCGGTGTTATAATATACTTTGCCGCAGTTACCCCGCTGGTTCTGACAGCGCTGGCTTCCGAAAACGGCAGTCAATACCAGGCGGCGATGGGCTTGCTGGCCGTTGTCCCGTTTTTCATAGTATTTTTCATGGGAATGGCGGCACCGTTTATATTTGGAATTTTGAGCTGGCGGCTGAAGAAAAAATATAAGAAGAGCTGGAAAGAACACATCCCCTCCTATCTGAAAAAACCCATGTCGCGCTCGGGCTTTTCGGGAAGTTCCCGGGGAGGAGGAAGAGGAGGAAGCTTCGGCGGAGGCAGCAGCGGGGGAGGAGGAGCAAGCGGCAGCTGGTAAAGGAGATATTACAATGAAAAAGGGCTATATTGTATTTTTGGTTGCAGTCGCAATACTGTTTTCTGCATATCAGGCATTCAAGTTCCAGTATAACCGCCTCGTCTTACTGGATCAGAAGGTGCAGGAATCATGGTCGCAGATTGAAAACGTGCTGCAGAGGAGAAACGACCTCATACCCAATCTTGTTGAAACCGTAAAAGGCTATGCTAAACATGAAAAGGAGCTTTTCCTGGAGGTTACGGAAGCAAGAAGCAGATGGGCGGGCGCAAAAACAGTCAAGGAAAAAGAAGCGGCGGCAGGCGGGATTTCCGGAGTATTGAGCAGGCTTCTCCTCGTTGCGGAGAACTACCCGGAATTGAAGGCGAGCGGGAACTTCCTTTCACTGCAGGATGAACTCGCCGGCGCGGAAAACAGGATTGCGGTAGAAAGAAAGCGCTACAACGAATCCGTGAACGGCTACAACAGCATCGCAAAATCATTCCCTGCAATTCTGTTTGTAAGGCTGTTCAAATTTGACGGCGAGAAGGAATATTTTCAGTCGGTTGAAGGAAGCAGCATTCCGCCGGCCGTGCAATTTTGAATCAAAATACTTTGGAAAGAAAAATGCCTCTTGAAAAATTAAAAACCGTTATCGCCGGAAGACTTTCACTGCTTGAAAAATCAGGCGCTCTGAAAGGAGCCGAACCCGTAATAGCGCGCATAAAACCCGCCTCGGGCAAAAAGGGTCCCCGCTTTATCCTTCGGGGAGATAAAAAAGAATACATAAAAATGAATTCAAATTCGTACCTCGGGCTTTCTCTGGACAGGGATGTTATAAAAGCCGAGGAGGAAACGGCCGCAAAGTTTGGAGCAGGACCCGGCTCGGTACGTTTTATAAACGGCACGTTCAAGCCTCACGCGGAACTTGAAAAAAAACTTTCATTGTTTCACGGCAGAGAAGCGGCCATCCTCTTCAGTTCGGCATATGCCGCAGTCTGCGGCACTGTCTCATCCCTCATATCGGATGAGACCGCGGTGTTAAGCGATGCGCTGAACCACAACTCAATAATAAATGCCGTGAAGCTTTCAAAACCGAAGGAGAAGAAAATCTACGAACACCTGAATATGAATTCAATGGAGATTCAGATTAAGGGGTTAAAAGGAAGATGCAGGCGCGTTGTTATCGTCTCGGACGGAGTATTCAGCATGCGGGGAGACTATCCCGACCTTAAGAGGATGGTTTCCGTAGCGAAAGAACACAATGGCGGTTTTGAAGAAGGAATCATCACGGTGATAGACGATTCGCACGGAATAGGCGCATACGGAAAAACAGGCAGGGGGACATGCGAAGTCACGGGTGAATACGGCATAGACGCTGTCCTCTCAACGCTCGGAAAATCGCTCGGAGTTAACGGCGGCTATGCGGTATCAGACGCAAAAATCATAGAATACCTGCGCGAGTCCGCCCCCTTCTACATATATTCAAATCCAATAACCCCTGCTGAAGCCGGAGCGGCAATAAAATCCCTTGCAATCCTGAACAGCGGCAGAGGGAGGAAAATGCTTTCCTCCCTTAAAGAAACGGCAGATTATTTCAGGGAAGGGCTGGTTGAAACCGGATATGAAATAATAAAAGGGATACATCCCGTTGTTCCGCTCATGCTAAGAGAAACGGGAAAAACAATAAAGCTTGTCGCTTATCTTAAAGAAAAAGGCATTCTTGCGACGGGGCTGAAATATCCGGTTGTCCCCCGGGGAGACGAATGCATCCGTTTCCAGGTTAACTTCAGCCATACAAGGCATGATATTGATTACGTGCTTAACGTTCTGGCCGAATATAAAAAAAGCAGCGTTTAGCGGGTAGCGTATAGCGCATAGAAAATACAATTAAAAGCTTTTTACTGAACGCTTAACACTATACGCTAAAAAGGGTAAAACGAAACCCCTCACTATGAGGGTATAGCAAAGGAGGGTTCGGGGTAAATGAAAGCGATTGTAAAAAAAGAACCGAGAAAAGGACTGCGGCTGGAAGAGGTTCCGGTTCCCGAGGTAGGAATAAATGACGTACTAATAAAAATCAGCAAAACCGCAGTCTGCGGAACCGACGTACATATTTACAACTGGGACGAATGGGCGCAGAAAACCGTGCCCGTCCCCATAACCATAGGACATGAGTTTGTGGGCGCGGTTGCGGATATGGGAAGCAACGTACATGACCTGAAGACAGGGGACATAGTTTCCGGTGAAGGGCATATCGTATGCGGCAGGTGCCGCAACTGCCTTGCGGGGCGCAGGCATCTCTGCAACGACAGCAAAGGCGTCGGCGTGAACAGGCCGGGAAGTTTTGCCGAATACATATGCATACCAATTACCAACGTATGGCACGCCGACCCGTCTATCCCCGCGGAAATTCTTTCCATATTTGACCCCTTCGGGAATGCAACGCACTCTGCCCTCTCCTTCCGCACTCTCGGCGAGGACGTTCTTATTACCGGAGCCGGGCCTATCGGCCTGATGGCATCAGCCATAGTCAAACATTCCGGAGCCCGTTACGTGGTCGTAACGGATAAAAACCCGTACCGGCTGAATCTTGCAAAGAAAATGGGCGCCGATTTGACGCTTCTCGCAGGAGGGAAAGAAACGCTGAAAGACGCACAGAAAAAACTCGGCATGAAGGAAGGCTTTGACGTGGGACTTGAGATGTCGGGTAACGGCGCGGCATTCAGGGAGATGATTGACAACATGAGCCACGGCGGGAAAATCGCACTTCTCGGCATCCCTTCGGGAGAAGTCAATATAGACTGGCACAAGGTTATCTTCAACATGCTCACAATCAAGGGCATCTACGGCAGAGAGATGTACGAGACATGGTACATGATGCAGGCAATGCTTCAGACCGGGCTGGACATCAGTCCGGTTATCACGCACAGGTTTCATTACACCGAGTTTGAAAAAGCGTTTGAGGTAATGATTTCCGGCAAATGCGGCAAGGTAATACTCAATTGGGAAGGCAAATGAAAAGGATAGGAATACTCGGCGGGCTCGGTCCCGAGTCTACGGTTTCATATTATCTTTACATCGTTCATGAGTATTACAGGCGGTACGGGGATTACAGCTATCCGGAAATGATAATTTACAGCCTTAACTTCAAAAAATTCATAGATGCAGGCTATGAATCCGCTGAAGAGATAAGAACAGCCATAAACAAGCTCAGTGTTGCGGGCGCCGATTTCGTCGTTGCCGCCTGCAATTCCGTGCATATAGTTTTTGATGAAGTCTCCAATGAAATACCCATACCGTGGATAAGCATCATTGACGCGGCGGGCGAGGAGATAAAAAAGAACGGCATAAAAAAAGCCGGACTGCTCGGAACTGTTTTTACCATGAGCAAAGGATTTTACGCAAGGGGGCTGAAACGGATGGGAATAGAAACAATCATACCCGATATGCCGGACATGAAAAGAGTCAATGAAATAATATACACCGAACTGGTCAAGAATGAAGTGAGAGAAGAATCCCGGACTGAAATGCTCGGCATCATAGACCGGCTGGTAAAGAAGGGAGCGGAAGGGATTATCCTCGGATGTACGGAACTGCCTTTTCTGATAAGACAGTCCGATACGCCAGTTAAAATCTTTGACACAACTCAAATACACGCAAAAAAAGCGCTGGATACCGCACTTGAGGGTAAAAAATAAAATTGTTTACTTCTCGGTTTTCTTGTCCGGAGCCGCAGATTCCTTATTCTTATCCTTTTCAAAAGACGCTAGCACTTCTTCGGTTATGTCCTTCCCGCCCACAATAATAACGTTATTATCTACGACATAATCGTACTTTTTCTCTTTCGCCAGCTTTGTAACGTCGGCGCGCATTTTCTCAAACGCTTCCTCCTGCAGCTGCATGCCCAACTGCTGCATCTGCTGCTGCATAACCTGCTGGACCATTTCCTTTGAACCTTCCTCCGCCTCGTCTATCTTCTTTTTCATGTCCTGCAATTGTATCTGGAACTTCTCCATCGCTTCTTTGAAAGCAGGGTGAGATTCAAAAACCCTGTTGGTATCCACCGACACAATCTGAATCTCTGCTCCATTACAAACAGTTGCAAAAATTCCTGAACCGAGCAAACATAGCAATACCGTAAAAAACATACCATTAATCCCCTTCTTCATAAATTTTCCCATTTTTTATCTCCTCCTCGCTTTAACTAATCACTTATCGCTAACCGCTGTTTTTACTTGTTTTTCAATTCCGTTATGGTATCACAAATACCCCGGCCTAACAACCCTGCATGTAGATATCTGCGTAATACTTCATATTAGAAGACAGTGCTTTTTCTATAGACCACTGCGGAATAAGACTACAGATTCTTGATGAGGGAGACAGGGGAAAGCCACCCCGTTTCTTAGAGGGTGGAAGGGGACAGTGTTCCCCGTATCACGAATCTTAGAATGTGTGTCTTATGAAGCCCGTGGTCGAGGGAAAACACTGTCTTTAAATATTAAACTTAACCATATACACGAGAAGCGGGTTAATTGTCGCCGGAGGATGGAAGGGAAGCATCTTTCTCGGGCATTTCATCAACGCTTTTGAGCTTTGACTGTATCTGCCGCGTTCTCACGCCTACAAGGTTTTCTATGTCTCTGCCGGCGCCGTCTATCTTCTCCTGCGCTTTCTTAAGCGCGTCGCCGAACTTATCAAACTCCCGCTTTACGGAAGTAAGTATATTCCACACTTCTCCCGTCCTTTTCTGTATGGCAAGCGTGCGGAATCCCATGTGGAGGCTGTTGAGGAAAGCCGCCAGGGTGGACGGCCCGGTGATGGCTATTTTGTACTCCCTCTGCAGGAGTTCAAACAGGCTCGTCTGCCGCACCACTTCGGCATAAAGGCCTTCAACGGGAAGGAAGAGTATGCCGAAGTCCGTCGTGTCAGGAGGGTTGATGTATTTGCCGCTGATTTCTTTTGCGCAGTTCTTTATCGTATTTTCAAGCTCCCTGTATGCTTTCTGGATACTCTCCTGCACTCCCTGCTCATAAGCATCGAGCAGGCGGTGATAAACCTCCATCGGAAATTTTGAATCAATCGGCAGGTATACCGGACGTTCTCCTCCCGGAAGTTTAACGGCGTACTCCACGGATTCCGCCGAGCCTTCCCTGACCACCGCGTTTTTTTCATACTGCTCCGGGGAAAGTATGTTTTCAAGTATATTGCCCAGCTGAATCTCCCCGAGAATCCCTCTGGTCTTAACATTTGACAGCACTTTCTTGAGGTCGCCAACGCCCGTTGCGAGATTCTTCATCTCCCCAAGTCCTTCGTGAACCTGCTTGAGCCGCTCGCTTACCACGTTGAAAGATTCGCTCAGCCTTTTTTCAAGGGTTGACTGGAGCTTTTCATCCACGGTAACCCTCATCTCTTCAAGCTTCCTGACATTCTCATCCTGAAGAGACTGCAGGCGCTTTTCCATCGTACCGGAGACAACCTCCCCCATGCTTCTCAGAGAGCCGCTCAATTCTTCTCTGTTTTCTCTTAAACTCTTTTGTATCTCTTCTCTGTTTCTGGAAAATTCTTCTCTTATAAGCGGGTCTATTTTCCCCGTCTGGTTTTCAATATCGCGCAGACTGCCGGAGATATCGTATTTTCTGTTCCCTGAAAAAATAAATCTAAGCAGTATCAAATTCAGAAGAATCAACAAGCCCAGCAAGATAGATATAGCTGTCAACATATATACCGCCCTCTCTTTTTCAGCATACGGTAACACATATTAATTTCCCGGTCAATCTCAACCAAAGTTAACAGCATATCACTTTTAAATCTTTACATAATTGACAAAAATGATTTTACGGAGTATAATAAGGTTAACATGGTAAACTTAAATAAAAAATTTTTTACGACCGGAGACATAGCCCGCATATTCGGGGTAAGCAGGATATCCGCGTATAAATGGGTTGTAAGCGGAAAAATAAAATCATTCAAGATACCCGGCGGAAGATACAAGATAACAAAAAAAGACCTTGTAGATTTTATAAAAAAAAGCGGGTTGGACGCCAGAGTTACGGGTGCAATCCAGCAGGAAGATATAAAGATACTTATAGTCGACGACCAGAAGCTGATTATACAAACCGTAAGGGACTATATGGAAAAAACCCATCCATCATGGCACATAAGCTCCGCCTCGGACGGCTTTGAAGCGGGCAGGATGGTGTCCAGGATAAATCCGGACATAGTCATACTGGACCTTTTTCTGCCCGGCATAAACGGCTTCAACCTGTGCAAAAATATAAAAAACGATCCTCACACGAAAGATATCAAGATTATTGTAATCACAGGCTATCCCACAGACGAGAATATCGGCAAAGCGAAGGATTCTGGAGCCGATGCGGTGCTTCCGAAACCTTTTGAAATGGAAGAATTGGAAAAACTTATCCTGAAATCCCTCCCGTAATCTCTTTTCCGCTTTCAATTTACGCATAGAGGGAAACAGCAAGGCGAAGACGGACGCGAAAGAGCTTATTCCGCTTTCAATTCGTACAGAGAGCAAGGCGGCAAGGAAGAGGCAACGAAGACGTATGTAAAAAATACGTCGAGGCAGCCGATGACGCAGGCAACGCAGCTATCTGTGCGAAGAGGAAGCGGAATCATTCCCATTCAATGGTGGCGGGCGGCTTTGAAGTCACATCATACACAACCCTATTAACACCCTTCACTTCGTTGACTATGCGATTGGATATGGCGCCAAGAGTATCATAAGGAATTTTTACCCAGTCGGCGGTCATGCCGTCGGAACTCTTCACAATCCGCAGGGCTATGACATTTTCGTAAGTCCTCTTGTCTCCCATCACGCCTACGCTCTTTACGGGAAGAAGCACTGCAAAGGCCTGCCAGACTTCTCCGTAAAGCCCGGAACGCTTCATTTCATCCATAACGATGCTGTCCGCCTCTCTGAGAATATCAAGGCGTTTTTTATCAACGCTTCCTATAATCCTGACGGCAAGCCCGGGGCCGGGGAAGGGATGCCTGTTAACAATGAAATCCGGAAGCTTCAGCTCCCTGCCGAGCTGTCTCACTTCATCCTTGAATAAAAACCTGAAAGGCTCAACGAGCGAAAGTTTAAGCTTCTCCGGAAGTCCGCCGACGTTGTGGTGCGTCTTTATCACGGCCGAGGGGCCGCCGAAGGGAGA
Organism: Candidatus Omnitrophota bacterium; assembly: GCA_016928555.1. GTDB lineage: Bacteria > Ratteibacteria > UBA8468 > B48-G9 > JAFGKM01 > JAFGKM01. The sequence continues at coordinate 23,966 of JAFGKM010000034.1, forward strand.
AACGCTTTCAATTACGTCGGGGTAAAGAGTGCCCTGGGCAAGAAACCTTGCGCCGAATTTGCGCGCTTCTTTTTCAAATATATTGATAAAAGTGCCGCCGATTATTTTTCTCTTTTTCTCCGGGTCGGCAACGCCTTTCAGCCGCTTGAGAAAAAGGCTTCCAGCATCAACGTATTTCAGGTTAATCCTGCTCCTGAAAGTCTTTACGATTTTTTCAGCCTCCCCTTTTCTCAAAACGCCGTTATTGACAAAAACGCTCAGGGAATTTCTGCCGCAGGCCCTGTGAAGGATTACGGCGAGGCAGGCGGAATCTACGCCGCCGCTCATCCCGCATATAATTTTTTCGGAGCCGACCTTTCCCCTGATTTCCCTTTCGGTCTTTTGAAGCATGGATTCCGGATTCCACTGCGGCTTTAAGCCGCATATTCCGTAAAGAAAGTTTTTAAGAATTGCGGTCCCTTCTTTCGTGTGCACAACTTCGGGATGAAACTGCAAGGCATGTATCCTGCCGTTTTTACTGCGCATGGCCGCTATTTGCGTATTCTCCGTCCTGCCTGTTGCCTCAAATCCGCATGGAAGTTTCTTGACGTAATCCCAGTGGCTCATCCATACAACGGTCTCTTTTTGAACGCCTCCGAATATCTTCTCGTTTTTCCCGGGATAAAAGAACGTCTCGCCGTACTCCCTGCGCTTACCGGGAGACACCCTGCCTCCGAAGTACTCCGCAATCAATTGCATTCCGTAACATACGCCGAGGATATGAAACCTGCCCAATATCTCCCCGTCAAAATCAATGCCGCCGTCAAGATGCACATGTCCCGGCCCTCCCGAAAGGATAACAGCCTTTACGCCCTTCGCCTCCAGCGCCGCGGCAGTAACGGTGCAGGGAAAAATTTCGCAGTAAATCCTCAATTCCCTTACCCTGCGGGCTATCAACTGCGTATACTGGGAACCGAAATCAATTATCGCAACCATATCTTGTCCTTTTTCTTTCCAGTACTCACAGGCCACCTGTTTTATTATCCAGAGAAGCTTTTATGAAGGCGGTAAAAAGCGGATGCGCCCTGAACGGCTTTGATTTAAATTCAGGGTGAAACTGAGTCGCCACAAAAAACGGATGAGTCTTAACGTCAAGTTCCAGTATTTCAAGAAGATTCTGTCCGGCATATCTACCTGCAAAAACTATACCGTTTTTTCTGAAAATACCCCTGTATTTGTTGTTGAACTCGTATCTGTGGCGGTGCCTTTCATGGATTACTTCCTTTTTATACGCACTGCGGGAATGCGTGCCTTTCTGCAGGATGCACGGATATGCGCCTAAACGCATTGTCCCGCCCATCTTCTTAACGCCCCGCTGTTCTTTCAGAAGAGAGATGACCGGATTTTTTGTTTTCGGATGAAACTCCGTGCTGGAAGCATCCTTAAGTCCGCATAAGTCTCTTGCAATTTCAATTGCGGAACACTGCATCCCGAGGCATATGCCTAAAAACGGTATTTTGTTTTCACGCACGTATTTTATCGCGGCAATCATGCCTTCTATGCCCCGTATCCCAAACCCTCCCGGCAGGATGACGCCCGAAACTCCGTCCATAACGGAATCCGCTCCTTTTTCTTCTATGGCTTCAGAGTCTATCTTTTTGTATATAATCCTCGTTTTATTCGCTATCCCGCCGTGTATGAGCGCTTCATATATGGATTTATAGGAATCCTGGAGCTTTATGTACTTGCCCACAACACCTATGACAACCTCATCTTCCGCTTCCCTGAACGCGGACACTATCTCTCTCCACTTTTTAAGGTCCCTGCCCTTCTGATGTTTCAGGCCGAGATAACTCAGGATTATGGCGTCGAGCTTCTGCCCGGAGAAGATGAGGGGTATTTTATATATCTGGTCGGTGTCAATCGCTTCTATTACGGCTTCTTTTCTCACGTTGCAGAATAACGCGATTTTTTCTTTTATCTCCTCGCTGAGTTTTTTTTCGGTGCGGCATAAAAGAATCTTCGGCTGTATGCCTATCTCCCTGAGCCGCCCCACGCTGTGCTGTGTCGGTTTTGTCTTCAATTCTCCGGCGGCCTCTATGTAAGGGATAAGAGTAAGATGAATATGCAGGGTATCCTTTTCGGCCGCCTGCACGTGCATCTGGCGGACGGCTTCAAGAAAGGGCAGGCTTTCAATGTCTCCGACAGTTCCGCCTATTTCAGTTATAACGACATCCACCCCTTCAGCAACGGCATTTATACGCTCTTTTATTTCGTTGGTCACGTGCGGAACCACCTGCACCGTCTTGCCCAGATATAAACCCTCTCTTTCCTTGGCAAGAACCGAATTATACACCTGTCCGCTCGTCGTATTGTTTTTCCGCGTCATGCGGGCGTTTGTAAACCTCTCGTAATGCCCCAGGTCAAGGTCTGTCTCCGCCCCGTCCTCCGTAACATACACCTCGCCGTGCTGGAACGGGCTCATTGTGCCCGGGTCAACATTCAGATACGGGTCGAGTTTGAGAAGCGCAACCTTGTATCCCTGCGCTTCCAGCAAGGCCCCGATTGAAGCGGAGGCGATACCCTTGCCGAGAGAAGAAACGACTCCGCCCGTTACGAATATGAATTTCTGTGGAGTTGACATACTTGTTTTGCCTCCCAAATCCCCTTTAAAATTCCCCCTTTGGCAAAGGGGGAAAGAGGGGGATTTATAATTTTCCCACGCTGTCAGTTATCGTTTCCCGCAACGCATCTTCATTCATAGGTTGAATAATAATAAGGCGTAAACGCCTCAAACTCTCCGGCGCACGTGTCCACAAGCTTGTAGCCGGCGGCAATGCCGTATTTCTCCCTCAGCATCCTGACTTCTTTTTCGTCCTTCTTCCCGGTTAAAACCGCTATCTGCCTGTCCGAAAACCCGTATTCTTTGGCTTTTTTAAGAACGGCATGAGGGATTTTCCTGCCCCTGTACTTTTTTATCTCGGCCTCGCAGTCCGCAATCTCCTTCAGGTTGTATAAAAACCATCTGTCAATTTTTGAAATGACCGCTATTTCATCTATGGAAAAACCCTCGTTAAACCCTTTCTTTATGTAAAAAAGACGGTTCGGCCCGGGCTTGCTTATGCCTTCGGAAGTTTCCAGAGGGAGAAGGATATCCTCAAAACCCGAGAATTTTTCCTCAAGGCTTCTCAGCGCCTTGTTCAACGCTTCCCTGAACGTCCTGCCGATAGACATGACTTCTCCCACAGATTTCATGGATATCGTCAGATAAGGTTCCGAGAGCGGAAATTTTTCAAAATTAAATTTCGGTATCTTCACCACGCAGTAGTCAATCGCGGGTTCAAAACAAGCAGGGGTTTTCCTGGTAATATCGTTGGGTATTTCATCAAGGGTGTATCCCACGGCAAGCTTTGCCGCAATCTTGGCTATGGGAAACCCTGTCGCTTTGGATGCCAGCGCAGAACTCCTTGAAACCCTCGGGTTCATTTCTATCACAGCCATTTCGCCGTCCAAGGGATTCACAGCAAACTGGATGTTTGACCCGCCCGTCTCAACGCCTATCTCTTCCATTATTCTTATCGCCGCAGACCTCATCGCCTGGTATTCCCTGTCGGTAAGCGTCTGCACAGGCGCAACCGTGATGCTGTCCCCGGTATGAACTCCCATCGGATCAAAATTTTCAATGGAGCATATGACAACCGCATTCCCTTTCCTGTCCCGCATAACCTCAAGTTCATACTCCTTCCAGCCCAGGACTGACTGCTCAACAAGTATCTCGCTTACGGGGCTCAGCTTAAGCCCCGCATCCGCAAGCTCCTTGAATTCCTGTATGTTATACGCAACGCTCCCTCCCGTGCCGCCGAGAGTATACCCCGGCCTGATGATAAGCGGAAAACCGAGCCTGCCTGCAATATCAAGCGCATCATCAAGGTTATAAGCCGCGCCGCTTGCGGGGACTTTCAGTCCCGTCTTTTCCACTGTCTCCTTGAACAGCGCCCTGTCTTCGGCCTTCCTTATTGCATCGTAATTTGCGCCTATCACCTCAACGCCGTATTTTTCAAGAATCCCCGCCTCCGTAAGCTGAACGGTAAGATTCAGCGCCGTCTGTCCGCCGAGCGTGGGCAGGAGGGCATCCGGCCTTTCCCTTTCAATTATCTTGGCCAGTATCTCGGGAACAAGGGGCTCAAGGTATGTCCTGTCAGCCATATCCGGGTCGGTCATTATCGTGGCGGGGTTGCTGTTCACAAGCACAACGGTATACCCTTCCTCCCTGAGCGCCTTGCAGGCCTGTGAGCCGGAATAGTCAAACTCGCAGGCCTGTCCTATCACAATAGGACCGGAGCCTATCAGCATTATCTTCTTTATGTCTGTTCTCTTTCCCATATTAATCATATATGATTTCAAACATCTCAATTTACCCCTCACCTTAATCCTCTCCCCCAAGGGGAGAGGGAAGGGGTGAGCGGTGTTACTTTCATCGCAATTCAACCATATCTCTGAACCTGTCAAAAAGATACACCGCATCGGGCGGACCCGGCGCATGTTCGGGATGAAACTGAACCGCAAAAACCGGAAACTTCTTATGCGCAATCCCCTCAAGGGTGTTATCGTTAAGATTGATATGCGTCGTCTCAATATCGTTTTTGTCCAGCGTATCCATGTCCACGCAGAAAGAATGATTCTGCACGGTTATGTATATCCTCCCCGTATTCAGGTCTTTCACGGGATGGTTGGCGCCGTGGTGCCCGAATTTAAGCTTGTATGTTTTCCCTCCGAAAACCTGCGCTATAAGCTGTATCCCGAAGCATATCCCGAAAACCGGATACCGCTCTATGAGGTTTGCAAGGTTTTTTACAACGTACGGCACTGCGGCCGGGTCGCCCGGCCCGTTGGAGACCAGTATGCCGTCGGGTTTTTCTTTCACGACATCCTGCCACGGCGTACCTGCCGGCATAACCAGAACCTTCATCCCCCGTTCGGAAAGCAGGCGGAGCGTATTGTATTTGACGCCGCAGTCGAGAACCACAACCTTGCGGCTTCCTTCCTTTGACCAGAAATAAGGATTGTTCCCTACAACCTCTTTCACAAGGTCTACGCCGGCGATATCCCTGGATTTCTTAACCTTTTCAACCATCTTCTTTGCGTTGTTCCTGCCCGTAAAGATACCCGCCTTAACCGCGCCTTTTTCTCTCAGCATAACGGTCAGCCGCCTTGTGTCAATACCCTCAATACCCGTCACCCCGTGTTCGTAAAGAAGCACGTCCAACGGTTTGACGGCCCGCCAGCTGCTGTAAATCTTACTGCGCTCTTTGACAACAAAACCCTCGGCATGCACCTTGCCTGATTCAACGTCTTCCTCGGTAACGCCGTAGTTGCCGATAAGAGGATAGGTCATTACCACTATCTGCCCTTTATATGACGGGTCGTAGAGAATTTCCTGGTAGCCGGTCATACTCGTGTTGAATATAAGCTCCCCGCAGCTCTCTCCCGACGCCCCGAAAGACTCTCCTTTAAAAACCGTCCCGTCTTCAATAACAAGATGCGCTTCCATTTAACGGCCTTTTCTCCTTGAAATAACCGGTGCAACCCCGCAGCACTTTTTGCCGCTTATCTCAAACTGTTCCTTTCCCTTGAATCGGGATTCCTTCACCCTGTAATCTCCCGTAAAACATGCCGTGCAGAACTCGCCGGGCGGCAGGCCTGTTGAAGCAAGCATCCCTTCAATGGACAGGTAATACAGCCCGTCAACCCCTATGGTTTCGGCTATTTTTTCCACAGGCTCTTTTCCCGCTATCAGCTCCCTGGAAGAAGGAAAGTCAATCCCGTAAAAGCACGGATGCCTTATCGGCGGACAGCTTACCGCCATGAATATTTTTTTCGCGCCGGCATCCCTCAGCGTTTTTATCCTGAAACGGCTTGTAGTACCTCTCACTATGGAATCCTCAAAAACTATTATTGACCTGCCCCTGACAACCTCTCTTATCGGGTTAAGTTTTATCTTCACCCCCAGTTCCCTCGAAGTCTGGAAAGGCTGTATGAAAGTCCTTCCTATATAATGGTTCCTCACTATCCCCATCTCAAAAGGTATTTTCCTTTTTTGCGCAAAACCCAGCGCGGAAATATTTCCCGAATCGGGTATGGGAACGACCATGTCTCCGTCATACGGAAACTCTTTTGCCAGCCTCTCGCCGAATTTCTTCCTCGCATAATACACGCTCTTTCCGAAAATATTGCTGTCAGGCCTTGCAAAATACACGAATTCAAATATGCACCTTGATACAGGCGCGGGCGGAAGCTGCGAGCTTTCAAGCCCGTTTTTGTTTATTAAAAGTATCTCCCCTGCATTAAGCTCCCTTATGTATTCCGCCCCGGCAAGGTCAAATGCGCAGCTCTCGGAGGCAACCGCATAACCCCCGTCAATCTTTCCGAGGCACAAAGGCCTGAAACCCCACGGGTCTTTCACGGCGATAAGCCCTTCCGGAGTGAATATGGCGAGTGAAAAAGCGCCCTTTAATCTTGTAAGGGCGTCTGTCAGCTTATCCCGGAAGTTTGTCTTGCCGGACATCGTTATCAGATGCATCAGGACTTCGGTATCAAGGGTAGTCTGGAAAATACTCCCTTTCTTTTCAAGCCGTTCCCTCAAAACCGCGCTGTTAACCAGATTGCCGTTGTGCGCAATAGCGTAATTTTTACCCCTGTATTCCGCAAAAAACGGCTGTACATTCTTTGCGGATGAGCTCCCGGTCGTTGAATACCTCACATGCCCTATCCCGAAATTTCCTTTCAATTGTTTGAATCCGCCGTCACGGAATACATCGGAAACGACGCCCATCCCCCTTTTCATATTTACGCGCCTTCCGTCCGAAACGACAATCCCGCATGATTCCTGCCCCCTGTGCTGGAGGGAGAAAAGGGAAAGATACAGTATCTCCGCCGCCTTTTTGTGGTTCCACACCCCGGCTATTCCGCAGTTTTCTTTCAGCTCTTTCATTGTTTATCTCTTTGAATACCGTGAAGAAAAAGGAAAAGCTGTTTCCTTTTTCATCATTTTATATACTCAACTATGTTCCTGAAAAACCTGCAGCCGTATCCGTCCTCCTCTCCGTCTCCACCCTCATTCGCGTCAGGATAAAAACACTTCAGCAGAGCCCTTTCCGGATGCGGCATCATCCCTACGATAAGCCCGTTTGCGCTTGTCAGCCCGGCTATGGCTCCGGCTGAACCGTTGGGATTGTGCGGGTATTCCGCATCTCCCCCGTCCGGAGAACAGTATCTGAAGAATACAAGTTTGCCATCCTCTATTTTTTTCAGCGTTGTACCGCTGTCAACGGTAAATTTTCCTTCCGCATGGGCAACGGGCAGTTTTATCACAGACGGAAAACCTTTAAGAAAAGGAGATGCGTTTTTCTCCGTCTTGAGATAAACCCACCTGTCCTCAAACCTTGCCGAGTCGTTCCATCCGAGACTGACAACCTGCTTTCCCTGCCACGGCAGAAGCCCCGCCTTGACCAGCACCTGAAACCCGTTGCATATTCCTATGAGCGGTTTCTTCTCACCGGTAAACCTGTCTATATCTTCGCCCATGTTATGCTTTATCTCGTTTACAAGCACTTTGCCGGCGGATATGTCGTCCCCGTAAGAGAAGCCGCCGGGTATGACAAGCGCCTGGTAATCGCATATTTTCTTCTCTCCCCTCTTAATCCTGTTTATGTGAACTCTTTCCGGTTCGGCGCCGGCAAGCCTGAACGCCCATTCCGTCTCATTATCGCAGTTGGTTCCCGCCACGCGCAGTATCAAAACCCTCGGCTTTACCATTGTAATCCCGACCTCCACGCCTTTTCCGCCTCTTCCGCGGAAAGAGAAAACAGCTTCTCCCCCCCGTAAAAAACCTTAATTTCCCCGTCTTCTGCGACACTGCCTATCATTGAAACATTTTTACCCATAGCCTTTTCAAAATCTCCCTGCAACGTGCGGTCAATCTCAACAATAAACCTGCCCTGGCTTTCCGAAAAAAGAAGAGCCTCTGGAGAGACGTCGTCGGAAATCATCCGGTCGAGAAAAACCTCCGCTCCCCTGCCGCCGCCCGCTGCCATTTCGGACAGCGCGATTATAAAACCGCCGTCCGAACAGTCATGGCAGGATTTCACCATGCCCACTTCAATACAGCAGTGTAGTTTCCTCATCATAGGAAGCGTCTTTGAAGGAACCGGTTCGGAAACCTCCCCTCCCTCTATTCCGAAAACCGCATAATATCGTGAGCCGCCCATCTCCTTGCGCGTCTTTCCACATATATAAAGTAGATTTCCGCCTCTCTTGAAACTTGATGAAACAGTCTTTCTTATGTCGCCGACAATACCGACAGCCGATATAAGCAGCGTGCCGGGGATTGAAGTTTCAACGCCTGTTTTTTCTTCAACGAAAAAATTGTTCAGGCTGTCCTTTCCGGATATGAAGGGAAGCTTGTATTTCAACGCAAAGTCCCTGCATCCCTTAACGCACCTTGCCAGAGCGCCGAGGTTTTCTTCATCATTGACGTCCCCCCAGCAGAAATTGTCAAGGATAGCCGCCGCACCGGGGTCAGCACCTGCAGAAACAATATTCCTCAACGCCTCTTCAATACAGCATCCCGCCATCATATACGGGTCATGCCTGCCATAGAAAGGATTTATCCCGCATCCCACGGCTATACCCCTGTAATCGCCGTAAAGCGGTTTTAAAACGGCGGCATCCGACGGACCGCTGTGCTCCATTCCTGCAAGCGGTTTCAGAACGGTATGAGCCTGCACTTCATGGTCGTACTGGGTTATAACCGCCTCCCTTGAAGTTATATTGATATCGGTTAGGAGTTTCATGATGCGCGCCGGCCAGTCCGTCGTTTTCGCATCGGCATCCTTCCTGTACTCCGCCTTTCCGGGAAAAGCGAACTGCGCTTTAAGATTTCTGAGAGGAACGCCGCCGTGGAGAAAATTCATGTCAAGACTGCAAACCGCCTCGTTTTTGTAATAAATCTCCAGTTTTCCCGTTTTTTTGAACTGCCCGATAATAGCCGCCTCCACGTCCTCGGAAGCAAACAATTCCAGGAGTTTTTTAAGATTTTTTCCCGGCACCGAAAGAACCATCCTCTCCTGCGATTCGGAAATCCATATTTCCCAGGGCAGAAGCTCGCTGTACTTCAAGGGCACCTTTTCCAGCATAACCTCGGCGCCCGTTTCACTGCCCATTTCTCCCACTGCCGAGGAAAGACCTCCAGCCCCGCAGTCGGTCACAAAATTGTAAAGCCCTTCGTCTGCCGCGGTTAAAAGAACATCCATCATCTTCTTTTCCACTATCGGATTGCCTATCTGCACCACGTTTGTGGATACGTTTGCATCCATCTGTATGGAGGAAAATGTCGCTCCGTGAATCCCATCGCGCCCGGTTTTGCCTCCGATTACGACGATATAATCGTCTTCCATGACCTTCTTTTCAACGTTTTTCAAGGGGATTATTCCAACCGTCCCGCAGAAAACCAGACAGTTTTTCTGGTATCCTTCGTCAAAAACAATCGCCCCGTTGGCCGTGGGAATTCCCATTCTGTTGCCGTAGTCTCTAACCCCGCTCACCACTCCCCTGAAAATCCTTCTCGGGTGTAGAACTCCTTCGGGAAGCCGTTTGTAATCCGCGTCCGGCAGACCGAAGCAGAATACGTCCGTGTTCATTATGGGCTTTGCGCCCCTGCCTGCGCCCAGGATGTCCCTTATTACTCCGCCTATGCCCGTTCCGGCCCCGCCGTAGGGTTCCAGCGCGGAGGGATGATTGTGCGTCTCCACCTTGAATGCGATGCCGTATTCATCGTTAAACTTCACAATACCCGCGTTATCCTTGAAAACGGATACGCAGAAATCGCTGTCAAGTTTTTCGGTAACCTTCCTGATTTCTCCCAGAAGATTTATTTTTTCCTCCCGGATTTTGCCGTTCGCCTTTTCCGTGTAGTTTATATCCGACCTGAATATCTTGTGGCAGCAATGTTCCGACCATGTCTGGGCTATGGTCTCAAGCTCGCAGTCCGTGGGATTTCTTCCGATACCCGTAAAATATTTCTTTACGGCCTTCATCTCCTCAAGATTGAGCGCAAGAAGATTTTTCCCGCTTATCTCAAGAAGTTCCTTGTCGCCGGCGCCGATAATGTTCATTTCTAACGCGTATTCAGGCATTGGACTTATTCCCCTCTTCATATCTGATTGAATAGTTCTGTACAAGCGGATTTGCGAGAAGTTTCATACAGACAGATTTAACGTCTTCCTCCGTCAAACTGCCTCTCAAATAATATCTTTTCCCCGTAGATATGGATATATCCGTTTTTATGCCTGCGTCTTTTACAGCCGTCTTTACCGTATCCGCAACGGAATCCGTAACTCCCTTCTTATAAAAAACATCTATAACGACCCTGCCTTCTCCGGCGGATTGTTTCTCACCGTTCAGGCAATATTCCTGTATGACGGAGTCAACCAGGATGTTCTCGGCGATATACCGCAATTCATCGTCTCCCGCAGAATCTTCAAACCCGTAAATTTCCGAGGCAACCACCTCTTCAATCCCGGATATGCCCATCTCCCTTATGTTCTTCCTGACATCCTGTCCGAAAACATCCGGAACGCCCTGCTTATTCCGCACCTCAATTATGCGCATCTATTTTTCTCCAATACAACTCTACCGCCAATTTCAATTTACACAGATAATCCGCCGCAAAGAAGATTAAATCCCCCCATACCCCCCTTTGCAAAGGGGGGATTGAGAGGGGATTTGAAAGCTCTCCGGATGCGAAAGTCCGCCAAAGCTTTGTGGCGGAAAACCAATCTGACATCAATAAGTGTATATTTTACCATAAGGCCTATGCGTAATAGGAACTATTTTAAAAAACTCTTCTTTCAGTATCTCTTCAGAAGCATAACCAAAATATTCCGCAAACCTCTCCGCGTATTTTCTTATCTTTTCTTTATCATTACCGTCAACCTTGAAAACCTTCACTTCCTTTCCGAGCTGGCATCCGTCCGGACCGCCTCTCGCATATATTGCGCCGCCGTGCATGCCCGTGCCGAGAAAATCCCCCGCTATCCGCCTGTCTTTCTTCAACCCCAGGAGTATAATCATTCCGCCGGCCATATACTCTCCGAGGAAGCTTCTGGCGCTCCCGCCGATGACGATAACGGGATAAAAATCCTTATATTCCTTCATGTGTATGCCGACGCGGTAGCCCACGTCTCCCTTCACAAAGATTTCCCCGCCCCTCATGGAATGCCCGAGCAGGTCGCCCGAACTGCCGTGAATTATTATCCTGCCGGAATTGAGGGTATTGCCCGCGCCGTCCTGGACATTTCCGTGGACAGTTATCTCCGGTCCGTCCATAAAAACCCCGAGGTCGTTGCCGGGAATACCGTTTGCAGTGATGCACACTCCGTTTTTTTTCAGGCCGGCGCCTATGTATCTTTGCCCGCAGACGCCTTCAATGGATATATCCGTAAGGCCGCTCTCCAGCGCCCCGCGTATCTTCTCGTTGAGAACCCTGTAATGCATCCCCTCCGCATTTATTTTCATCATACCTCTATGCCTTCGCCAACCACCATATGCTTCCTGTATTCCTTCGGCAGGACCAGCAGGCCGAAGTCTTCGCTCAACAGTTCTTTTTTAAAGGATGTAACATCCATCCTGTCCCTTATAATTCCCGAAAATATCCCGCTTCTTTCAATTTTCCCCAGGAAGATGCATCCGCTTATTATATTGTTTTTCAACACAATTTTTTTGTAAAAACCGTCGCCTTTTTTTTCCAGCACCTCATATTCTCCGGTATCGGGCGGATTAGTTATGCCGAAGGAAACAACCGGAACGCCCGCAATATCTACCGCATTCATGGGAAACATCCCGTCATAAACGGCAGACCCGCCGGCCATGTTGATTCCCGCAACCCTTCCCTGCATTGCCGCAACGGGCCATATGGCTATTACCGCATTTGAGCCGAGCAGGCTGTCCCTGCCCTCGGCCACATCGCCCGCCGCATAGATGTATTCAAAGTTCGTCCTCATGCGGGAGTCAACCGTTATGCCGCGGCCGTGTTTTATCCCCGCGGCTTTTGCAATATCAATGTCGGGGCTAACTCCTATCGCAATAACGAAAAGATTTGTTTTCAGCGTCTTTCCACCCGGCTTAAGGCGGACTCCCTCTACTCTGCCGCCCCGGCTTTCTATCGCGGATACCGTTTCTTCCTTGATAAGTCCGCATTCCTTCTTTTCAAGCGCTTCCTCTATAATCCCCGAAGCTGTTTTATCAAGGGTATTGGGAAGAAGCCGGTCGGCAAGTTCAACGATAACCGTCTTTATGGACCTTTCTATGAGCCCCTCGGCGCACTTCAATCCTATCAGCCCGCCTCCGAGAACAACGGCATTTTTTATGGACTCATTTTCTATATACTTTATAATAGCTTCGGCGTCAGAAAGCTTCGTGAAAGTGAAAACCCCCTCTTTTGCGGAATCAATGCCCTCTATCCTTGGAACAAAAGGCCTGCCGCCAGTCGCTATCAGCAGTTTTTCAAATTCTATAGCGCCGCCATTTGCGGTAACATTTTTTTTGAGCGCATCTATCTTTTCGGCCCTCGCGTTAAGAAAAAGCTCTGCGCCGTTTTCCCCGTAAAAACCTTCATCCCTGAACGGCATCCCGCTTTTCTCAATTCTCCCTCCGAGATAATAAGAGATGAGCGGACGGGAGTAGTTATAAACTCCCTCGTCGGAAACGATGGAAATTTTCCCTTTTTTATCAACCTGCCTTATGCCTTCCACGCAGTTAACCCCGCTGACGGAATTGCCGATTATCAAGTATTTTGTTTTTTTCATGTTTTCTCTATCTTTTTCCCGTCCTCGTCCACAAGGCATATCGCCTCATTCGGGCAATGCTCCACGCAAGCCGGGAAGGCGCCGTCTATGCACAGGTCGCATTTTGACACAACCTTTTTTTCGGCGCGGTCTATTTTTATCACTCCGAAAGGACACAGCATCACGCACATCCAGCATCCGACGCACTTTTCCCTGTTGTGCAGAACCCTCCCCGTTTCCTTATCCCTGTACATGGCTCCGGTAAGGCAGTTTTCCACGCACGGAGCGTCATCGCAGTGGCGGCACTGAATCGCAAAAGAGACGCTCCCCTTCTCCTCAAAGCATATCCCGGACACAGGCACGGGCCCCTTGCCCTTGTAGGTCTTGATTATATCTTTTGACTTTGAATGCTGTGTTATACAATAAACCTCGCAGAGCCTGCACCCTATGCAGTAGTTTTCCTTTATGACAATCTTCTTTGCCTTCCTTTCCATAATCCTCCGATTTCACTGAAATTCTTACTACCAGATATCGCATATTTCCCTCTCCCTTGAGGGGAGAGGGTCCGGGTGAGGGTGAAACTTAGTAGTTTTTTCACCCCCACCTTAATCCTCCCCCCTCAAAGGGGAGGAAAATTTAACTCATTTATATCAAACTCTCCGGATGAAACGGATTCGGTTCACCATGACTCGCCCGCATGCTTAATACCCAGTATCTTCAACTCAAGTTCACTCAATCCCACTCCCCTCAACTGCTCCCTGTTGCCCCTAAGCGATTCAACTGCATTTATTCCCATGCCTCCGAGCATCTCCTTAATTTCGAGAGACCACGCCCTCAAAAGATTGTAAGCCCTCCGCGCCCCTATCTCGGGATTCAGACGCCTTGTAAGATACGGGTCCTGGGTTGCGATGCCCCAGTTGCACTTTCCCGTATAACATTTCTGGCATACGTGGCATCCCAGCGAGATAAGCGCCGAGGTTCCTATGTAAACCGCATCGGCGCCGAGCGCGATGGCTTTGACTATATCGGCGCTGGTCCTGAACCCTCCGGCGGCGATAAGCGACGCCTGGTTTCTTATCCCTTCCTCTCTCAATCTCTGGTCCACTGCCGCAACCGCAAGTTCTATGGGAATTCCCACATTGTCCCTTATCGCGGCCGGGGCGGCTCCGGTGCCTCCCCTTATCCCGTCAACGGTAATAAAATCCGCTCCCGCCCGCACAATTCCGCTGGCTATGGGAGCTACGTTGTGCACGGCGGCAATCTTCACCCCGACGGGCTTAACGTACCCGGTGGCTTCCTTGAGGGCGAAAATCAACTGTCTCAAATCCTCTATTGAATATATGTCGTGATGCGGAGCTGGACTTAGAGCGTCCGTCCCCGCGGGTATCATCCTTGTTATGGATATCTCTTCGGAAACTTTTTCGCCGGGCAGATGCCCTCCTATTCCCGGCTTTGCGCCCTGCCCTACCTTTATCTCTAAAGCCGCCGCCCTCTGCAGGTAATCCGGATTGACTCCGAACCTGCCGCTCGCTATCTGCACAATAACCCTGTCCGAATAAGGATACAGCTCGCTGTGAAGACCTCCCTCCCCGGTATTCCAGCAAACGCCGAAATCGCATGCGGCTTTTGCAAGAGACTTGCAGGCATTGAGCGATATGGAGCCGAAGCTCATCGCTGAAAACATTATGGGCGACTCCAGTTCAATCTGGGGGGGGATCTTTTGCTTTAAAACATGCCCGCCCGACTTTCCTGCTCCGGAAAATTCAATCCTGTCCGGCTTTCTTCCTATGAACGTCTTCAGTTCCATGGGCTCCCTGAGCGGATCAATGGAAGGGTTTGTCACCTGCGATGCGTTAAGCACGATATGCTCAAAGTAATTCCTGTACGGCCTGTCGTTGCCCATGCCCGTGAGCAGAACGCCGCCGTTTTCAGACTGCCTGATTATCTTGTATATGTAATCTTTCGTCCAGTTCGCATTCTCTCTCGTGTCGGAAAGGTTCCTCCTTATGGTCAAAGCTCCCGTCGGGCAGATATCCTCGCAAAAATGGCACCCCGCGCACTTGGAATAATCGGAAAAGAGCGCGCCGGTATCGCCGTCGTAACTGTGCACGTCGTTTGCGCACACGCGCACGCAAGCCTGGCATTTTACGCACCGGCTTTCATCTCTTTCCGCCACAAATTCGCAGGCGCTTTTTGCCCTTGCCATCTTATTTTTACCCCTTCAGCTTCGCTATCACGGGCTGTCCCGCATCGGGCATCCACACATTGTCGGGATTTTCACATATCAGCCTTATCGCGGATTCCTCGGATGCAAGATAAATGAATTCGCCTTTCTCCGCGGCAACCAGCGGCCTCAGCTTAATCCTGTCGTTCAACCCTACCATTGCGGTTGAATTGGCAACGATAATCGCAAAAGGGCCGTTTATCAGCGCCGAAGAATATATAATCCTCAGCGTTTTTAAGAATTCCCTGTTGCGCTCATCCTTTTCCCTTTCTATTTCGCTCCAGAAAGGAGCGGCGAGTATCTTTCCTATCAGCTCAAAATCCAGTTTATGCTTTCTGCCCAGCAGGTCAAAAAGATAGGTTATCACCTCGGTGTCCGTGAAAAACGTGCAGTAATACCCCGCATTTTCAAGATATCTCCTGTTTATGCCGTAAGAAGAAATCTCCCCGTTATGTACGACGGACCAGTCAAGTATCCCGAAAGGATGGGCTCCGCCCCACCATCCCACCGTGTTTGTCGGAAACCTGTTGTGGGCGGTCCATATGTATCCTTTGTAATCCTCTATCCTGTAAAATTCCCCTATCTCGCCCGGATTGCCGACGCCCTTGAATATCCCCATGTTTTTCCCCGAGGAGAAGACACAGGCGCCTTTAAAGTTCCGGTTGATGTCCATGGCCGTTTTTATTACGTAATCCTCTTCGGCGGCGGACTCGGGAGCAAAACCGTTTTTCACGTTAAGGAAATACCGGAAAAGGAGAGGAACATACTTCAGCGCATCCACTTTCCTGGTCGGTATAGGCTCTTCGTTTACAACCTCAAAACGGGATTCAATGTATTCTTCCACAAGCTCCCTTGCTTTACGCTCGTCATACATAATGTGGAAACACCAGTTGTCCGCGTATTCGGGATATATCCCGTAACCGGCGTAGCCCGAACCCAGGCCGTTGCCCCTTTCCGTCATACTGCATATGGACGCCAGTATCCCGTCGCCGGAAAAAACCTTCCCTGTCCTGTTCATTATCCCGGATACTCCGCATCCGGACGGCACCCTGCCGCTCCTCTCTCTTTCCTTCAGTTGTCCGTATTCCATTGTTCCCTTTAAAAACCGTGCGATAAATCGCACCGCTACAATTTGTCATTGCGAGGCGGAAAAGATTGCCCCCCCTCCTTTTATCACAGAAGCGGGAGATATGTGCTCAACTCGTACTCATGCACCCGCTTTCTGTACTCGTCCCACTCAATCTTTTTCGCCGCAATCAGGTTGCCGAATATGTGTTCGCCCAGCACCTCTTTAAGCAGGCCGCTTGCCTCTGCAACCTCAATCGCCTCTATCAGGCTGCCCGGCAGGCACTCCACGCCCAGCTCCTTCATCTCCCCGGCCGTCAGATGGTACACATCCCTCTCTAAAGGCTCTGTCAGCGGGTATTTGTTGTCTATCCCCTTCATCCCAGCCGCCAGCATGCACGCAAACGCAAGGTACGGGTTGCACGCGGGATCCGGCGAACGGAATTCCACCCGCGTCGCCTTCTCTTTCCCCGGCTGGTACATCGGCACTCTCAACATCGCACTGCGGTTGCGCCGCGCCCAGCAGATGTACACCGGCGCCTCATAGCCGACTACAAGACGCTTGTAGGAGTTTACCCACTGGTTGCACACAAGCGTTATCTCGCGCGCGTGCTTCATTATCCCGGCTATGTAGTGTTTGCCCTCCGCCGACAGGTGGTATTTGTCCCCCGCTTCAAAAAACAGGTTTCTGTCCCCCTTGAATATGGACTGGTGCGTGTGCATCCCCGAACCGTTGACTCCGTATATCGGCTTGGGCATGAACGTCGCGTATAACCCCTTTATCTGCGCTATCTCCTTCAGCACCATGCGGTAGACCATGACTATGTCGGCCATCGTCATGCCGTCCTTGTAGCGCAGGTCTATTTCGTGCTGGGACGGCGCTACCTCGTGGTGCGAGTACTCAACGTCTATCCCCATCTTCTCCAGCGTAAGTATCGTCTCCCTGCGCACTTCGTTGCCCGCATCTAAAGTAGTTATGTCAAAATATCCGCCTTCATCCAGTATTTCCGTGGATTTCTCGTTCTTAAATATGAAAAACTCCAGTTCCGGGCCGGCATAAAAGGTGTAGCCCTTCTTGCCTATCTTCTCCAGCTGTTTCCTCAGAATGTAGCGAGAATCACCCTCGTAAGGCGTCCGGTCAGGGTTGAGTATGTCGCACAGCATGCCTGCAACGGCTTTCTCCTTAGGCCTGTACGGCAGAACGGTAAAGGTGCCGGTGTCGGGCATTGCTACCATATCAGACTCGTCTATCCGCGCAAATCCCTTGATGGATGAGCCGTCAAAGCCCATCCCGTCTTCAAGCGCCCCCTTCAACTCGTCTGTCGTTATGTTAAACCCCTTCATCTGGCCGGTGATGTCCGCAAACCACAGGCGGATAAACTTAATGTCGTTTTCCTTCGCCATCTTCAGAACATCGTCTTTCTTTAAGTTTTTGTTGTTCATTGTTGCCTTCTCCTATTGCTCCGTTTTAATCCGCATCTTGTAGCGGTGGCATTTATGCCACGAACAACCGTGCGATGAATCGCACCGCTACCACCGCTCACCTTTGAACGGCGATAAAAATAAAAAAGCCCGGTCCAGCACCTATGCTGTTCCGGGCCACATTGCCCCCTCTAATTCCCCTTTGATTTTAAAATGCCTCTGCACCTTTGCAAAAACTTAGTATATTATACCTCATATTTCCCGCCTGTCAACATTATTTTGTTTATAAAATTTCATCCCCCTCTTCCCCCGTCCTTATGCGAATTGAGTTTTCTACCGGATGGATGAATATCTTCCCGTCGCCTATATCCCCCGTCCTGGCATTATCAACTATGGTTTTTACTATATTCCGCAGGTCGCTGTCTTTGACCACCGCCTCCAGCTTCACCTTCGGAAGAGCGTCTATCTTATATTTCTCTCCGCGCCACTGATGAACCACCCCCTTCTGTTTTCCGTAGCCTTCAATGTCCGTAATCATAAGCCCGCCGCATCCTTGAGATTCAAGGGCATTGAGAACATCCTCCAATTTTTCCGGCCGTATAATCGCTTCTATTTTTTTCATTTTGCGAACCTCCCTTCATTTATCTTTAAAACCTGCCGCGATATGCGCAGGTTTTCTGCTCAAAAATTCAGGATACGCCGAATTGCCGTGCTCGCCGACATCAAGTCCGTCTATCTCTTCCCGCAAACTCACCCTGATGCCCATGACGGCACTGATAAGCCACCAGCCGGCCAGCGCAACTGTAAAAGCATAAAGGCCTACGGTAACAACGCCCGTAAGCTGTACGAGAAACAATCCGGAGCCTCCGCCGAAAAATAAGCCGCTGCCCCCGCAGCTGATGCCTGCAATTTTATCCTGCGCGAATAATCCTACGCACAGAGTGCCGAATATTCCGTTTACCAGATGCACCGACAGCGCTCCTACCGGATCGTCAATCCGCAGACGGTCAAACATTATAACCGAAAGCACAACCAGAATTCCCGCGGCAAAACCTATGATGACGGAACTCGGCACGCTGACAAAAGCGCAGGGGGCGGTAATCGCCACCAGCCCGGCAAGACAGCCGTTAAGCGTCATGCCCAGGTCCGGCTTCCCTATCAAAATCCAGGAAAGAACGGTTGAACTCATAATCGCGGCGGCCGCCGACATATTGGTGGTAATCGCAACATGGCTTATCGCCAAAGGGTCGGCGGTCATAGTAGAGCCCGGGTTGAACCCGAACCAGCCGAACCAGAGCACGAAAGTCCCCAGAGTTGCCATGGACAGGTTATGTCCCGGGATGGCATTAATCCTGCCTCCGGAGTATCTGCCGAAACGCGGGCCAAGAAGCAGTACGCCTGCCAGAGCGGCCCATCCTCCTACGGAATGAACGACCGTTGAACCGGCAAAATCAGAAAACCCTTTCCCTGCAAGCCATCCTCCTCCCCATATCCAGTGGCCGACAACCGGATAAATCAGCGTAGTCATGATAAAAGAGAATATGATGAAGGAAACGTATTTTATGCGTTCAGCCACCGCGCCCGACACAATCGTGGCGGCGGTACCGCAAAACACAAGCTGGAAGAAAAACTTTGCCCATAAAGGCACGCCGGCCCATGAAATTGCGGAATAGACGCCCAGATATGCAGAGCCCGTTGCCGGAGAATTATCCGGCCCGCCGGCGAAAAACAGTCCTTTTAAACCAACGAAAGAATTGCCGTCTCCGAACATGAGGCCCCAGCCTATGAGAAGAAAGCCCAGAGAAGAAACGGCAAACACCACAAAGTTCTTGGAAAGAATGTTCGCGCAATTCTTAACTCTTGCAAATCCCGCTTCCACCATCGCAAAACCAAGATTCATAAAAAAAATCATTTTTGCCGTGATTAAAACCCATATGGTATCAATGATAATCTTCATGTTCCCATCCATGTTTTCCCCCTTTTCAAAGCCGAAAAATTCAAAAAAAACGTCTTGAAAAATCCGCCGTGGATTTTCAAGACGCCTTAGTCCTTTAAAAAAACAAGCCCTTTTCAAAGCATGCTTTGCTTTGGAAAAGGGCGTCTTTACCTTTTACAGATTATGCGGGGGCTTCCATGCCCCCATGACATCTTTGTTGCTTACTGCCAAAGAATATACCTCTTTTTATTTATCCTGTCAACATTTGTTTATACCGCACTTTCCTTCGTACGTTGTATTATGATAAAATGGAAAAGACATGAACGAAAAGATAGCAGTGCTGGAAGACGAAAAGGACATACTTGAGCTCATAGCCCTGCACCTCGGAAAAGCGGGGTACAGAGTGGAAAAATTTTCAAAGGCCGACGACCTTTTCAAAGCCGCCGAAAAGGAATCCTTCGCACTACTCGTGCTTGACCTCATACTCCCGGACATGGACGGAATTGACGTATGCAAACACATAAAATCCTCTTCCGAATTATCCTCGCTTCCGGTTGTCATGGTAACGGCAAAAACAGAGCTTGCGGACAAACTGGTAGGCCTTGAAGTAGGAGCGGACGATTATATAACAAAGCCTTTTTCTCCCAAGGAGCTCGTTGCGAGAGTCAGGGCGATACTAAGGCGTTATTCGCCAAAACCCGGAAGCGAGAAAATCCGCATAGGTAAAATACTTCTTATAGACCCTGCCCGCCGCGAGGTTTACGTTGACGACAAGAAAATAGAGCTGACGTTCGCGGAGTTCGGTATACTGCAGATACTGGCCTCAAAAAAAGGCTGGGTTTTCACAAGGGAAAAAATTATTGACACCCTTTGGGAAGGGGAAAAAGCAGTCATTGACCGAACGGTGGACGTACACGTGAAAAACCTGCGCGAAAAACTCGGAAAAGCGAAAAAGCACATAAAAAACATAAGGGGAGTCGGGTACAAAATAGAAGAATGAGCCAGATAATCCTGTTACTGCTTCTTACGGCGGCCGTCTTGATTGCCATATCTTTCCATCTGCGGGTGAGACGCCTTATCAGGTCTTCGGAAAATCTCTCAATACGGTACACGTCCCTTTCAGAAACCGGTGAGGCGCTGAAAATCAGAATGGAGCAGATAATGAATTCTTTCCCGTCTCCCGTTCTGCTTATAGACAGGGATGGGATTATATCCTTCGCAAACGCTGAGGCGAAAAAACTTGCCGGCGCCGGGGAGATTGAGGGAAACAACTATCTTAAGTTTTTCAAAGAACCCGATTTTATAAATTCTGTTCAGGAAGTCCATAAGAATGCCCTGCCCTTTGAAAGAGAAGTTTCATTAAGCGGCCGCACTTTCCTCACGCGATTCTGCCCTCTCGGAGAAGAGGGAGACGTACTGATATCCGGCAGAGACGTTACGGCCGAAAAAGAACTGGAGAGGATAAAGCAGGAATTGGTTACAAACATGTCCCACGAACTGAAAACGCCGCTGACCGCAATAAAGGGCTACGTGGAAACGCTGTACGATGAAATCCCGACTGAACCGCAAAGACACCTTGACATAATCCGGAAGCATACCGACCGGCTGATTAATATCGTAAATGACATACTTTCTCTTTCCGGACTTGAGGAAATAAAAAAAATTGAAATACGGCTGGTTGACATAAAGGAGATTGTTGACGGCGTTTTAAAAATGTTCGCGGGAAAAATCAAGGACAAAAACCTGACGCTTGAAGTTGCCATGGATGAAGAAAACAGATATGTCCGGGGAGACAGGTTCAAGATTGAGGAAATGTTTATAAACCTTGTAGACAACGCCCTAAGATATACGGATAAAGGAAGCATAGCCATAAAAAGCCACAGAAAAGACAGCTCTCTCATCATAAGCATAAAAGATACCGGCATAGGAATCCCGGAAAGAGACCTGCCGAGGATATTTGAAAGGTTTTATGTCGTTGATAAGTCCCGCTCAAAAGAGACGGGAGGCACGGGCCTCGGCCTTTCAATAGTAAAACATATCGTAATGCTCCACAAAGGAGAAATTGACATAAAAAGCTCTCTTTCAGCCGGCACCGAAGTACTTCTCACCCTCCCGCTCTCCGAAGTTTCTTCATAGAGAAACAATCCTGTGTAATTCAAGCTAATTTGCCGTCAATTGTATTGTATACCGGTTTGAGTTCGCCAGAGAGCGAGGCGCCAAGGAGGTAGGCAATGAGGCGTACTATAAAGTACGTTGAGGAAGTCGACCGACGCTGGCAACAAAGCTCTATGTATGAAATCAAACCGGTATCAAATCCGATTTAACCAATTCCTAACACAATCCTGATTAGTTCCTTATCCCCGAACGGTAAAGTATATGCGAACAAAATTTCTTTTTCTCTCGTAAAATGCCGCAAAGGAGGTGGAAAAAAGAAAGGCGCGCGGGACAGGAAGAAAATCGCTCACAGATAAAAACAGAAATTAACGGAATGGATAAGGGAAGCACATCCGAAAAGGAGAACAAATAACATGAAAAGGTTAATAGTAGCGGTAACGCTGATGCTCACCACTGCGCTCGCATTCGGAAGCGAAGTGGAAAGGCTGGTGGATAAGCTGGTGGAAAAAGGCATCCTCACCCAGGGTGAAGCGTACAAGATTGTTGCAGAAGCGAAAGAAGAAGCTCGCAAGGATGAAGTCGCAATGAAGGGTGAAATTGACAAGGTCCCAGCTTGGATAAAGAACACGAAGTTCAAAGGAGATGCCCGCCTGAGGTATGAGATGCAGGACAAGGAAGGCAAGACAGACAGGCACAGAGGAAGAATAAGGGTCAGATGGGGATTTGACACACAGGTAAATCCTCAGATTAAATTCGGCTTGAGGATTGCATCCGGGAGTGCAGAGCAGACATCCACAAACCAGACGTTTACAAACTCCTTCAGCAGTAAAAACCTGTGGTTGGATAAGGCATATGTCAGCTACTCTCCAATCTCCATACCCTATACGTCAATTATAGGAGGGAAGATGTCAAATCCTTTCTATAACACAGACCTTGTGTGGGACGGAGATGTAACCCCCGAAGGATTGGCGGTGACCTTTAAGAATTCTACAGCAAACAGCCTTTTCCTTAATGCCGGTTTTTTCCCTCTGCTTGAAATCTCGGGTGATTACAACGACCCTTACCTGCTTGGCGCCCAGGTCGGTTTTTCGGGCAAGATTGCTGAAAAAAAATTCAACGCCGGCCTTGCCTACTACCGATACGAAGGTTTAAAGGATACATTACAGGCAGATATTTCTCCGGGATACGAACCGGACGGAAATACACTTACTCCGGGCGGAGCCTATGTATATAATTACAATCTATGGGATTTCAACATTGACTTTACGCCTTTTGAAATTCCGGCAGGGAGTTTCAAATTGCCTGTTAAGTTTTACGGAAACTACGTGGTAAATAAAGCCGATGATGTGGACGAAGACACCGGATACCTTGTTGGATTCAACATAGGGAAGGCAAGCAAAAAAGGTTCGTGGCAGCTGGGATACAACTACAGGAAAGTGGAAGCAGACTGTGTGCCTGCCATCTTCAACGATTCGGACATGAACGGCGGAGCCACTGACATTAAGGGGCACAAGCTTGGCTTCACATATGCTCTCACAGATCATTCTACCATGGGAATTGCCTATCTTATAGGCGAGAGCCTCGGAGTTAACAGAACCGATGAAAGAAACACACTGCAGTTAGATTATATAGTGAAGTTCTAACAATGAAATAAGCCCTGTACACCCCCTCATCTTTCCTTCTCTCCAAGTGGGGAGAAGATTAAGGGGAGGCGAATGTGTGAGGGTAAAGGAGGAGAAAATGCATAAGAAGATATGGATGGGAATGTTAGTAGCGTTAGCAGGGCTTGCCTTAACGGCAAGAGCGGAAGATATCACAATGACAGGTTCCACGACAGTCCTGCCAATCGCGCAGAAAACCGCAGAGGTCTTTATGGACAAGCATCCGGGTATCAATATTGCAGTTAGAGGAGGAGGTTCCGGCGTCGGAATCGCTTCCATCATAGACGGAACCTGCGATATAGGAAACGCCTCAAGGCCGATAAAAGATAAAGAGATAAAGAACGCCATGGGAAAAGGATCAAGTCCAAAAGCCAACGTGGTGGCGCTGGACGGCATAGCGGTTATAGTCAACCCGTCAAACGGAATAACCAAGCTGACCATAGCACAGATAAAGGATATCTACACGGGAAAAATCAGCAACTGGTCGCAGGCAGGCGGAGCAAACGCACAAATAGTGGTTATTTCCAGAGACAGCTCTTCAGGCACCTTCGAAACGTTCAACGAACTGGCTCTGGGCGGTGCAAAGGTAAGGCCGGACGCACTTATGCAGGCATCAAACCAGGCAGTCGCAACAACGGTTGCGCAGACACCTGCCGGCATCGGATACGTCGGGCTCGGATATCTTTCCTCTTCCGTCAAAGCTGTTGCCGTAGACGGAACCATGCCTTCCAATCAAACCGTGCTTTCACAGAAATACAAACTGGCAAGGCCGCTGTTTATGTACACCAACGGCGAGCCGAAAGGCGCGGTAAAACAGTACATGGACTTCGTTACCGGCACGGAAGGCCAGAAAATAGTTGAAGACCTCGGTTTTGTGGGACTTAAGTGACAGATGCCAATCAGGGCGGGCGGATATTTTCCGCCCGCCTGCGGATATTGTATAATATACCAGACGAAAATGATGAAAGGATAACCCGCCATTCTGAGGCGGCGGAGAGGGGTAGAGATGAAAAGGAGAGTGCTTTTTGTCTGCGTGCATAACTCGGCGAGAAGCCAGATGGCAGAAGCATTCTTAAAGGAGATAGCCGGCGACAGATTTGAAGCTGAAAGCGCGGGTTTAGAACCAGGCGTTCTTAATCCGCTGGCTGTCGAGGTTATGAAAGAAGCGGGCATAGACATTTCGCAGAAAAAGACGCAGGGGGTTTTTGATTTATACAAAAAGGGAAGGAGATACCATTACGTTATCACGGTATGCGATGAATCATCAGCGGGAAAATGCCCTATCTTTCCATCTGCCATTGAAACAATACACTGGAGTTTTGAAGACCCTTCAAAATTTGAAGGGTCGCATGAAGAAAAAATGGCAAAGACGCGAAAAGTCCGCGAGGCCATAAAACAGAAGATAAAAGAATGGATAAATTAAGGTAGCCGCAGGCGCCAGTCCGCCAGAGTTTCAGTGGAGGATCTTTAGCCTGCGAAAAAAAATGCAGAAAATAAAAGAAGAGATTTACAGGTGGATGTTCGGAATACTGGCCTTCGCTTCAATAGTTTTCCTGGTCGGCATAACCATCACGCTGATAACCCAGGGAATGCCGCTGTTCAAGGAAATTTCCATGAGAAGTTTTCTTTTCGGCAGGGAATGGTACCCGACCTATGACCCGCCGGACTTCGGAATACTGCCCCTGATGGCGGCATCCGCGTTTGTCACCTTCGGCGCGTTGCTGGTATGCGTTCCCCTCGGCATAGGCAGTGCACTGTACATGAATGAAATTGCGGGATACAGGCAAAAATCTTTTCTCAAGCCGCTCATAGAAATACTTGCAAGCATCCCTTCCGTCGTTTATGGTTTTTTCGGAATGGTCATAGTGGCGCCTTTCATACAGAAACTCTTCAACCTGCCCACGGGTCTCACCGCCTTTACGGGCAGTCTGATACTCGGCATAATGGCAACCCCGACTGTGGCAAGCCTTGCCGAAGACGCTCTGAGTTTCGTTCCGAAGAGTTTCAGGGAAGCATCTCTCGCCGTGGGAGCCAACCGCTGGCAAACACTCGTAAAGGTCGTAATACCCTCTGCCGGTTCAGGCATATCGACCGCGGTAATACTCGGCATCAGCCGCGCCATAGGGGAAACAATGACGGTCCTCATGGTAACAGGCGGTTCAGCGGTTATCCCACGTTCCTTCTTCAAACCGGTAAGGCCCATGACGTCAACCATAGCAGCGGAGATGGGGGAGACTGTCTTCGGCGGGCTTCATTATAACTCCCTCTTTGCAATAGGGCTGGTACTTTTCGTCGTTACACTTTTTTTTAACATAATTGCCGAGTTTATAAGCAGCAGGTACCGGCTGAAGCTGGGGGCGGGAAGATGAATAAATCCGCAATATCCCAAAAAATAGGATTCTTCATACTGTTTCTTTGCATCATAACCACCATATTATTCCTGGGCACAATACTTTATTTCATAACGGTAAGGGGGATAAGGGCAATTTCATGGGAATTTTTGACCCAGCCGCCCAGAAGCGGCATGACCGAAGGCGGCGTCGCTCCCGCAATCATAGGGACATTTTATCTGACACTCGGGGCAATACTCTTTGCTCTTCCGCTCGGCCTTGCCTGCGCAATATACCTTACTGAATACACCCCTAAAAGTATTATCGTAAATATTCTCAGAATAAGTATAAACAACCTTGCCGGTGTTCCCTCCGTCGTATTCGGACTATTCGGACTGGCGGTATTCGTTAAGTTTTTCGGATTCGGAGTTTCCATACTCTCCGGAAGCCTGACTCTGGGCATACTCATATTGCCAGGGATAATATCAGCATCGCAGGAAGCGCTGACCGCCATACCCCAGTCCTCGAGAGAAGCATCTCTGGCTCTCGGCGCTACAAAATGGCAGACCATAAGGAAGATTGTCCTTCCCGCCTCGCTTCCGGGAATACTTACGGGCGTTATATTGAGCGTCGGAAGGGCGGCAGGGGAGACAGCACCTATATTGTTTACAGCCGCGGCATTTTATGTACGAGGGTATCCAAACTCCATATTCTCCGAGGTAATGGCGCTTCCATACCATATTTATGGACTTATGACCGAGGGGACCTATCCCGAAAAACAGACGCAGATTGCATACGGGTGCGCGCTTATACTGATGTTCCTTGTACTTGTAGTCTCGGCGGTCGCAATATATTTCAGGCAGAAGCAGAGGAGAGTCAACTATGGATAATGCTGTACAGATAAAGGTGTCCGGGCTCAATTTCTTCTACGGCAAAACCCAAGCTCTGAAGAATATCAGTATGGATATCTATAAAAACAAGGTAACCGCCATCATAGGGCCTTCAGGATGCGGAAAGTCCACTTTTATACGTCTATTTAACAGGATGAACGACCTTACCCTGAATACAAGAGCGGAGGGGCAAATATGCATTGACGGAGAAAATATCCTGTCGCAGAAAACGGATGTCGTCGAACTGAGGAGGAAAGTAGGCATGGTCTTTCAGAAGCCCAACCCTTTCCCGAAAAGCATCTTCAGGAATATCAGCTACGGTTTAGAAGTAAACAATATAAAAAACAGGGCGTTTATGGAGAAACGTGTAAACGAATCCCTCAAAAATTCAGCGCTATGGGAAGAGGTAAAGGAACGGTTGAACGACAGCGCCCTCATGCTGTCAGGGGGACAGCAGCAAAGGCTTTGCATAGCGCGGTGCCTTGCGGTGGAACCGGAAGTCATTCTGTTTGACGAACCCTGCGCAAGCTTAGACCCCATATCCACTAAAAAAATAGAGGAGCTTATAACGGAACTGAAGAAAAGCTATACGATTGTCATTGTCACTCACAACATGCAGCAGGCGGCGCGGGTATCGGACTATACGGCATTTCTGTACCTCGGGGAACTCGTGGAATACGGAACAACGGAGAAACTTTTCACGGTGCCGGAAAATCCAAAGACGGAAGAATACCTGTCCGGCAAATTCGGCTGAAATAAAATTACACCTTCTCTCCTTTCCCCTCTCCACCGGGGGGAGAGGGTCAGGGTGAGGGGGAAAAGGCACAATGATAGAACAGGAAATCAATAAACTGAAGGAAAATATCGTGGGTTACGCTTCTTTCGCGGCAAAGATGATAGAGGAAAGCATAGCCGGACTGCTTGAAAAAGACGAATCCCTACTGCAAAAAGTTATTACGGAATCTGAGACGAAAGCTAACAATCTTGAAATTGAGATAGACGAAGAATGCGTACAGGCTATCGCTAAGTACGAACCCAAGGCGAAAAACCTGCGCACCGTGCTGATGATAATGCAGATAAACAACGACCTTGAAAGGATTGGCGACGAAGCGGTAAATGTGGCGGAAAGCGCTCTTTTCCTTATCAAGCGGCCCGCGGTGAAAAAACTCATAGACATACCGCGCATGGCCGACATAAGCATCGGCATGCTGAAAGACAGCATAACCGCATTCATAAACAGCAATGCATCTCTTGCCAGAGAAATCTGCGTGAGAGACAATCTCGTTGACGACCTCCGCGACCAGGTTGCCAGAGAGCTTATAACATACATGATATCGGACGCATCAACCATTGAGCGAGCGCTTCATCTGATGCGAATTGCCCGTTCTCTGGAAAGGGTCGCCGATCTTTCCACCAACTTCTGCGAAGACGTAGTCTTCATGGCGGAAGGCAAAATAATCAAGCACCACCACGACGAGGAATAATAAATAGCAGGATTTCTATTGACAGGATTTTCGAAAAGGGTATAATATTTCGTTGAAATTGATACGGTAAGTTTCTCAGAGCGCCTGTAAAGGCTTAATAGGGAAGTGTTAGCCCGCCTACGCCAAGGCTTCGGCGGGTGTAACCGCGCTCCCGGCGCTGTCGGGGCATACGAAATTCCATTAAGTCACTTTCCGTAAAACGGAAGGGAAGACGGAAAAGTAGGAACTCCGGTTCATTTTTCAAAAAGAGGAACCGGAATATTCCCCAGTCAGAAGACCTGCTTTGAGTATGGCCGACAAACTCTTTCCCGCGGGATAACGGGAAAAGGGTTTTTCTGTTTCGGGCAAAGTGAAACAGGGTGCAGCCCGCCATAATTATGTGGCGGGCTTTTTTATTTATCCTAAGGAGGATTTGAAAATGCGGAGCAGCAGAATAACGCATGGCATGGAGCGTTTAGTAGCGGTGCGATTCATCGCACAAAAACCGTGGCATAAATGCCGCCGCTACAAAAAATCAAACGAACAAAAGACAGGGTTTACGCTGATAGAACTGCTGGTGGTAATCGCGATAATCGCGATTCTGGCGGCGATGCTGCTTCCTGCGTTAAGCAAGGCGCGTGAAAAATCAAGGGGAGCGGTATGCATGAACAATCTTAGGCAGTTGACGCTTGCCTTTATGATGTACGTCCAGGATAACGAGGAATATTTTCCTCCGAGCTATTATATGTTTGATACAACGCTCAGCTGGGATTATTACTCGCCCGACTGGGTAAACTATACGGCTGAAGGGATTATTTCCCCTTACATTTCGGACAAGGTTTATTCCTGCCCCACGGCAAGCAAAATGCACGGGTGGGGACGCCCCTATACGGGATACGCCTACAACCTGACCTACATAGGGGGCGGATATGACGGATGGGGCATGAGCCAGCCCCCTACCAGATTAAGCCGGGTGATGAGACCTTCCGACACGGTTCTGCTCGCGGACAGCGGAATATGGGCAGATCCGGGAACGGGGTATCAGTTCTGCGGCAACAACTACCTGCGGGCGCCCTCCACCGGATGGGGAGGCAACGTCCACTTCAGGCACAGCGGTTTTGCCAACGTGGCATTTGTAGACGGAAGCGTCCGCGCACTCGGGCAGAAATACAACGTTACGCACGGCGTGTTGGGCGACCTGTCGGAAGACGATTCACTGTACGACCTTAACTGACATGAAAAAAATATTCTTTGCGCTTCTGATATTCGGGGCTCTCTTTGCGCAGGCGTCGGAAATCAGGATAGTTTCTCTCGGCCCGTACATCACGGAAAACATATGCCTGCTCGGGCTTGAGAAAAACATCACCGGCCTTACGGTGCATGACGAACCCGAAAGGAAAAAAGGCAGGGAGATTGTGGGGACGCTCCTGGACCCAAGTATAGAAAAGATACTTACTCTCAAGCCGGACGTTGTCATCGGCTCCAAGGAAGGGAACAGGGCCGAATCCCTGCAAAAGATGCAGCAGTTCGGCATAAAAACTCTCGTGCTTGACGAACTTTATACCTTTGATGACATCTGCAGGAATTTCATTTCCCTCGGACGCGCGCTAAAGGCGGGAGAAAAAGCCGAACGGATTGTGAAAGAGCAAAGACTGCGGCTGAAAAAAATCGCGCAGCTGGCGGGCAGACAAGCGGACAGAAAAAAAGTTTTCTTCGTACTCGGGTTCAAACCGCTGTTTACCACCGGCTCCGCCACGTATATCAACGGGATGATTGAATATGCAGGCGGGACGAACATTTTCAAGGACGTAGACAAGAAGTGGTTTTCCTGCAGTGTTGAAGAGGTGCTTAAACGCAACCCGGAAAATATCGTATTTCTCAAAATGGAAGAGGAATCGGTTGTTCTCTGGGACAGGCTGAGGGATGTTGAGGCGGTGAAGAAGAAGAGAATAACCGGCATAGAACCTACGGTAATAGGGAGCCCCACGCCTGTCAGTTTCGCGGATTCCGTTGAAAACCTTTACAAAATGATATATTGTAAAGATTAAGAATAATTTTATTCCCCTCTCCCCGCCGCGGGAGAGGGTTAGGGTGAGGGGGAAAAGTTGAAGATTAAATACGCCGCAGTCTTTCTTATTCTCGGGCTTGCAATCCTGGCGGGCATCTGTTTCGGAACTGAATTCTTCAGCATCCCGCGCCTCTTCTCCCTCTCGGAGATAGACAAGACAATCCTGTTCCGGCTGAGAATTCCCAGACTTATGGCGGGATTTATCGTCGGGGCAGGACTTTCCGTGACGGGAGCGGTACTGCAGGCGATACTTAAAAACCCTCTCGCAGAAAGCTACACCCTGGGCATATCCGGCGGAGCATCGCTTGGAATCTGCATAGGCGTGCTTCTGGGCAGGGTAACAGTCATCCCCTATTTTGCTTTTCTCGGCGCCGTAATGAGCATAATGATAGTTTTGCTCGCTTCCATAAAAAGAAGGTTTTCCAATCCTACGGTGATACTGCTCGGCGTCGCCCTTAATTTCCTCTTCTCATCATTCGTCCTTTTTGTCATGGCGGTTATCCGCAACGAACAGTTTCAGTCAACGATGCTCTGGCTCATAGGAGACATCTCCTATTTCCCCGGACGCCTGCTTGCGGCGGGGATGGTATCCATAACGGCTATTTCCCTTTTTCTCGTTTTCTCCGGCAGGGTTTACGACATTATGAGCCTCGGAGATGAAAAAGCGGTATCTATGGGGCTGAACATGGAGAGAGAAAAAAAACTCGCTCTTTTGCTCTGCTGCGTCATCGTGGGCTTCTGCGTCAGCCTTGCGGGTATCATAGGATTTGTCGGGCTCATAATCCCTCATATTACGCGTTTCTTTTTCGGTCCGTCGCATAAACGGTCTCTGCCCGTAAACTTCATTGCGGGCGGCAGTTTCCTTGTTATAGCGGACACCGCCGCGAGAACACTGATACGTCCCGTTGAGATGCCCGTCGGAGTCATAACCGGCTTTTTCGGCGGGCTTTTTTTCCTTGCAATACTTTTAAAAGGCAGATACAGGGAGATGTGGTAATGCTGTACATAAAAAACATGAGCTTTTCCTACGGCAGGGAGAAGATACTGAAAAACCTGTCCGCTGAAATAAAAGACGGGGAATTTTTCGGCATAATAGGCCCCAACGGCTCGGGAAAAACGACGCTTCTCAAGGTCATGACAAAAATATTGAAGCCTTCCTCCGGCAGTATAATGCTTAACGGGAAAGATATTAAAAAAATACCGGCTTTGCAATACGCAAAAAGCGTGTCCTTCCTGCCTTCAGAAATTGAAGTTGCATTTTCATACGCCGTAGGGGAATTCGTCGCCATGGGCAGGTTTCCGTATACGGGCAGGTACGGAAATATGTCTGCGGCAGACAGGAAGAAGGTAATGGACGTGCTTGAAAAATTTGAAATAGGCAGTTACGGCAGCAGGAAAATACAGGAATTGTCCGACGGAGAAAAACAGAGGGTTTTCCTTGCCCAGGCAATCGTGCAGGAACCTTCCGTGATTATACTTGACGAGCCTACTTCCCACCTGGATATCGGGCACAGCTTCAGGATACTGGATATAATAAAAGACCTTAACCGCTCGGGCATAACGGTCATATCCGTATTGCACGACCTCAATCTCGCCTCGGAATACTGCACGAGGCTTCTTATGCTGAAAAACGGAGAGATTTTCTCGCAGGGCAGTCCTGAAGAAGTCCTCACATACGCAAACATAGAGCAGGTCTACCAGACAAAAGTGCTCGTTTACAAAAACCCCCGCTCCGGAAAACCTTACGTCTTCGGCATCCCCGCCGGCCTTCTGACTGGAGACAGGTAACTCCGTAAAACCCTGTATATTTGCTAACCTTACGGCCGGTTTTATCCCCGCGGAGATTGCAGTTTTATCTAAAAAATATTTGACAAAGACCGGTTTTCGGAGTATAATGCAGGCAAACAAGTTATAAAACCTTATACACTATATAAACCTGCTTTTTAAAAGGTCCTTTGCCTGTAATAAAAGACGTTTATTGTTTATGGCGGGCAGGGAGTTTTGATGAAAAGAGGATTGGTACTCATTGAACTGGTTATAGCAATAGTTATAATATCAATACTTGCACTGATAGCCTCAAAATTCCTTCCCAGCGTTATCCAGATTTCCAGGATTGCAAGGGCAAAAACCCAGATTGCCAATATTGCATGTTTCATAGAGATGGTAAAAGACGATACCGGCTATTATCCCGTATGCCTTGAAGATTGTAAACAACACGATTCCCCGCCGGGTATCAATAAAGGATGGAAAGGTCCCTATTGTAATATAGTTCCCCGCGACCCATGGCAAACGGCCTATTTTTACGTGATACCGCCCACAGAAATTTATGATGTTCCGCCAATCATAAGAGGATATGGAGCTCCTACCACATACAGTCTTTCTTTCCATGTACCTGGCGGCAGCCTCAACGGCAAGATACGAATAGAAAACTATGGAGTTGCTTCTTCCACTCTTGACATTAACGGCGGCACAATCTTCGGCCCATCTTATTTTCACAACCTTCCCGCTTCCCAGCAGCCGGATGTATTTGAAAAGGACGTCGTCTTCCAGTCGGGAACTAACAGTATGGACATAACCATAGCGAGCGGACCGACAAAATACTACATAGTATACCTTTCCGGTTATTTCCCTACCTCCAGATATTTTATACTAGGAAGTTACGGAAAAGACGGTCTTGCATCCGGCAAAGGTTTTAACGAAGACATTCAATGGCGCTCTGATACATATCCCCATTTCATTCCGGGAATATAGGATTAAGCATTGCTCCCATTAAAAAAAC
>JAFGKM010000035.1 GCA_016928555.1 Candidatus Omnitrophota bacterium
GTCAATACTGCCGTTTACGGTAATCCCTCTGGCATTGGGCTGCCATATCTGCTGTCTTCTGCCGTTGACGGAGAATACAACGGCGGGGCAGTTGCCGAATATTGCCATGTTGAGAATGTCAAGGTCAAAGGTATCGGTGATTGAAATGTGGCCGTCATCAGCTTTCACAATCCCCTTGAATTCCGGAGCGGCAAGCAGGTCTATGCCCCACCCTGTTCTCTGGTACACCTCTTTAGCCGTGCGCTCGCTTACGCCTGTGGTTTTTTTTCTCGCATCGTGAGTACGAAGAAGCCAGAGAAACATGGGCTTTTCAGTGTCAATACCCAGCTTTGCCGCATCTGCGCTAACAGTCTGGCTGATTGGCAATTTGGAATGGTTTATGATGGAAAATATTGCCGCAGGCTTGTGTGTCAGCGTATATACCTCAAGCTCGGTGTCAATATCCCTGCGCCAGTCCGGGGTAAGTTCTGCCGGAGTGAACGAGAACATTCTGGTTTCATATGCGGCGGTTACGTCTGCAACGTTTATCACTTCACGTGAAAGATAGATGTTTTCCGGAACAAGCCCCAGGCCGGTGCAGTAGTTGCTGTAAAACTGTATGGTGTTGGTCCGCCAGTATATGGGGATAAGAGTCATCTTCGGGAACAAACTGCTGCGCATTTTTATTGAAAGCATTCCGTCTCCGGAGTCGCGCCATGAGGAAGAACTCAGCTTGTTGTTTACCCCTTCATAAAAACCCATGTCCACATAGGGTTCACTGCGGGAATTGGTAAAAAACACCCTTTCTTTGCCCCCTGCCTTGCGGGTTGCCTTGTTTAAACCCCAGTGGAATTCTTCCCAGTCGGTATCGTAGTCAAGAGTAAGTTTGTCCCAGTCTATCAGGTTGACTCCGCCGCCTCCGCCGTCTATGTAGAAGAAATCGGAATCAAACTGCTTGATGATTTTGTCTGCGGCGGCGAGAAAATACTCCATACTGCCGGGGGCAGATATAAGCCGCATGTAGTTCATCGGCCCGTTCTGGTACGCCTTTCTTGGGAACCCCTGCTTATTGTTCGTGATGTACCATTCGGGATGGTTCGTGTATGAGTCGGAATACTGCCAGCCCGACCATGCCCATGTGTATACCCCTGTTTTAAGGTTGGGAAACTCTTTGCGGAGTTCGTCAAACTTCTCCCGGAAATACTCGTTGTCTATCTTCTGTCCGCTCCATCCCAGACCGCAGCGTTCTCCCTGGTACCAGTCTCCCCATACGTCCTCGGCAGTTACAAGGAAGTATATATAGCCGTCGTCATAAAGGTCAATGGAACGTTTAATCCGGCGCGTGACAACATCCCCGTTTGCGCGTCCGCCAAAGTCATAACCTAAGTCGGAAGGACACGTTTTCAGCCGAAGGAGCCAGTCCGGCCTGTCTATGTTGAATTTTTTATTCACCTCGGGTATTGAAGTGTACTGCTTGAAGAAATAAAACTCGTCTTCGGGAAACAAGTCCCAGTGTACTTCCGCGGACCTCGGTTTGCCGGGTTCAAGGTGCAGGGTAACTAAACCCATCTCCCACCCGTTTGCCGTGTACAGCGGTGAGTGGTTGCTTTTCTCTGTGTAGTAGGCGACAGGTTCACAGTGTTTGCCGTTGATTGCATAGCGGTACTGTCCGATGCCGAAATTCTCTCCATAGTTCATAAAAAGAACTACCTTGGTATTCTTGGGCGAATGAGCGGTTGTGGTCATGGGTAAGGTAACCTGCGATGCCTTCAGCCGTGCACCTAGCCCGCGGTCGGCACCCATGTACCAGCCCTCTTCGCGGAACTTTTGGTCCAGCACGACTCCGGTTCTGATAGTGAGGAAAAGGTCTTTTGCCTGTCCCCGGTTGACGAATTCTGTTTTTTTGCTTATTCCGTAGGGAGTGGTCTTGTATGTCTGAACGATATCCACGTCTGGAATATTCTTGTTGCGGCAGGTCAAAGTCAATATTCCTTTTTCTGTCTTGGTTTCAATCACGGTATTGTCTTTTTCGCTGAATTCCTGTCCATCTCTGTTTTTTGTTTCCACATTATAAGCGTCGTACGAGACCATTGTGCAACGCTCTTGTTTTGAGAGGTTATAGACCGGACCCATACTGCCCGTTGTGCGGCTGACGGAAAATCTCAACCCTCCGCCTTCAAGGTAGAACCAATTTGCGTCGCTGTCTCCGCTCATCGCTGTTTCCGGTATCTCCGGACCGGTGTAGTATGCTTCCGGGGCGCTGGCTGCCGCTTCGTCTTCCGGCCGTACTTCGCGGCCCAGGATTTCCACCTCGTCAAGCTTTATTGTGTCGTCGCCTGCCGAGCGAAAGAGCATTGCCTTTACATAGCGGGCGATGCCGGAAAAAGATGCCTGCAGTACCTGCTCCTGTTCGCGGGAATCGGATGAGTTGTTGACCTCTCCCGCCAGTGTTTTCCATTTATCGTTATCCGTACTTGCCAGTACCCGGTAGGCGGAGATATTTGCATTGGGCGGGGCCAGCGCTTTCAGGTTGACTCCGTTGATAAAATACTCTTTCCCGAGGTCAAAGACTATAACAGGGTCGCCCTTTGTGGCGAGCCACCAGAGCGCCTGCTCTTCCTTGCCGTTGATTTTACCGTCGGTGAGTATCTTGCCCGATGTATCGCCTTTTTCGGGCGGATTAATGTATTCGTATGATTGTACGGGAAGCAGTTCGCTTACCGTAAGGTCGGTCACTTTTATGGACTTTATGGTTACGTCGCAGTTATCTGAACCGTGAAAGCCGATTCTTCCCCTCATGTATGCCTCGGGGAGCGGGTCAACGAACTCAATTATCTTTTTGCCGTCAAGAAAAGCCGACAGCTTTCTGCCCACAACTTCCACCGAGAAGGTGTAGTCCTGGTTGAGATTGACGGTGTCGGGGCGCAGAGCCAGTTTGCTTCCCTGTTCATAATATTCATTGATGGTCTTTGAATTGGAGTGTATCTTCACCGCGGACAAACTGCGCTGCGCAGGCCTCAAGTAAACCCAGTACCGCTTGCCGTCTCCGTCGCGAACGTATATGCTGAATCCCGCGTACTTGCCTTCAAACTTCCGGAAGTTAACCACGCAATCCAAGCGGATATCTTCGTATCTGTCGTTGTCGTCATAAAAAACTCCGTAGCCGTTGATGCGTATCTCCCGGGCGTTTTCATCAAACGTGATGGCGCTTCGCGAACTGCTTGCAATGCCGGCTTTCCACCTTGCCATATTTTCCGGAGTCAGCAGTTCTTGGGTACCATTCTCATCGGGAAAAGCTGTATTGGTTATGCAGGAAAAAGCAGAAAGGAAGACTATACCCAAAGCCGATAGAAATTTTTTGATATACATCTCCTCCCCTTTATGGTTTAGGTGTTTTACAGCGCCTGTATGCTTTATCGGTAAAAGGCAGTCTTTATTTTACTACCTTCACGGGTTCTCCTGGGACATCTGCACTTTCCTGTCCTTCTGGCAAAATAGCAGAGCTAAGCATGACTGAGCCGCAGACGGGACACTTAATATCTGTATCCGCGGGGAGCGTTGTCTCCGACACCCCGAAAATTGCGCCGCAATCCATGCATTCATAGGCAGGATAAGCGTTCTTCCCTTCGCTGAACGGGGACTCTGCGGGATATTCAAAAATCTGCCCGGCAGGTATCTTGAAAATAAACAGTTTGTTTTCCTGAGTATCTACCAGCACGCGTTCCCGGACGTATTGCACCGGCCTTGTCTGCTTCCTTACAAGAAACATGGCAGCTACAATCAGCACTATCAGCAAAACAATCATCCCTTTCTTTTTCATTTCCTTTCCCCCTATTTGAATGTAATGCTTCAGGCCTAAAAAATCCAAACTAAAGATTTTTACAAAAAAAGACAGGACAATTCAAGCAGCCCGAACAACAAGCAAATTATAAACCTTTATTTTGCATACGCGTCCATAAAAGCCGATTTAAACAACTCCTTTATGTCAGTTGGCTTGCTGGAAAACTACGTATTGCGCACTAAGAGGACGAATGCCATATTCAGGCCACTGAATGTTGTATGCCACAGGCGTGTTTCCGTCAACCGCCTCGGCATGCCCGTCCATGAATACCACGTTGGCTTTACCGCTATGGCGGAGATGAACTCCGGACATATCCGTAGGCCGACCTCTCCGGATATTCTGCCACTGAGACTTGTTGGGCGCCCCGCAGGTGGTCATCGCCCAGCTTGGAAGAGACGGCGGATAGCAAATTGTATCGCCTGCCAACGGAGATTTTGAAGCGTTCCACACCCTGCCCATCTTAATACAGGTACCCGGTCCTCTGGTATTATACTCGCCATACCGCCCAAGACAGAGGTAGTTTTCATATCCGATGATTGACGAGATCCTTTTCTTCGGCCATTCGGAGGGGCAAATCATCACGTCCCAGTTCTGGGCGATGTAGCCGTCTCTGTAGATAAACCAGGACCACCTTTCAGGCTCCATGAGCCATTCATTCCAGTCATGGGCGTACATCAGGGTTGCCAGCCCCGCCTGTTTCAGGTTGCTGATGCACAACGCCTGCCTTGCCCTTTCTCTTGCCCTTGACAGCGCCGGCAGGAGCATCGCCGCAAGTATTGCTATGATTGCCACTACCACAAGCAGTTCTATCAGCGTAAAACCTCCGCCTGCGTTACAACTTCGGCGGATAAAACTTCTCTTTCTGCTTTCCATTTTTCCTTTCCTCCTTATAGTATTCTATGTTTTTACTAATTACTTTCCACTAACCGCTAATAACTGCTTCTTCACCACCTCCTTTCCCCTGATTAAATTTATTGTAGCGGTGGCATTCATGCCACTGCATTAGTGCTATAAATCGCACCGCTACACATTTTTTAAAACAGGGGTTTTCTTTTTATTTTCGCATACGGATTCTCTTTCTATCAGCTCAACGTCAAAGACAACGCTCTCTATGGGCTTGTCCGGGTTCTCTATCCTTTCCAGCAACAGAATCATGGCTTTTTTCGCCATCTCTTCCATCGGCTGTTCTATGGAACTCAAAGAAGGGGTTGAGTACCGGCATGATATCCTGTTGTCAAAGCCTATGACAGAGAGTTCCTCCGGCAGGCGCATGCCGTGTTTATGCGCCATTCTTATAAGAGGCAGGGCACAGTTGTCGTTCATTGCTATCAGAGCCGTCGGCTTATTTTCTAATGACATTAATGTTTTCAGCGTTATGTTAGCGCATACCTCCATTTCCTCCATGCCTTTTTTTCTGGGTTTGGGCAGCTGCAGGTAATCCGGGATTTCTTCAAGTC
Organism: Candidatus Omnitrophota bacterium; assembly: GCA_016928555.1. Classification (GTDB taxonomy): domain Bacteria; phylum Ratteibacteria; class UBA8468; order B48-G9; family JAFGKM01; genus JAFGKM01. The sequence continues at coordinate 5,278 of JAFGKM010000035.1, forward strand.
CGCATTCCTTCAGGCCCTCCAAGTATCCCCTTATCCTTTGTTCTGCATGCAGGCTGGTGGATTCCATGCCGAAAAAAGCGATATTCCTGTGTCCGAGGGCATAAAGGCGCACCACCGCCTTTTTGACCCCTCCTGTATTGTCGGGCATCACCGAGTCAAGAGTCATATCCGCATTTTTCCAGTTCAGGAAAACCGCGGGGATGCGCTTCCCGAGCATTCTGGCATCCTGCGGGGAAAGGTCTGCTTCCACAATTAAGCCTTCCGTCTGATTGTCAAGAACCGACTGCATGACCAAAGAAAACTTGTTGTACATGATAAGGCGGTACTTGTTTTTTTCCGAATAATGCGTCAATCCCGACACGAATCGGGCATAATATGGATTTGCCAGAAAATCCTGTATGCTTGTGCTGTTTGAAGAGATTAAATAACCGATATTCTTTGTTGAGGAGCCGTTCTTGTTAAGGGGGATTGCTCTTCTCCTGTAGCCCAGCTTCCCCGCCGCGGCTAGTACTTTCCTTGCCGTCTCCTTGGGAATGGCGGTGTCCGAAAGCCCGTTCAGCACGAGCGAAACGGTTGCCTGGGAAACCTTAGCCTTCTTTGCTATCGTTTTCTGCGTAATGTTCATTTTCCCCTTTTGCACCGCCCTGACTTATTATTACTAATACTATTATAACACAGAAAATCTTTTTGTCAAATTTTTTCTTGCTATCCCTACGGATTCCAGATTGAACCGACACTGCATCCTGTCGTAGAAGGATTAACCCCGGAATTCAGCAGGTTGGGGATCTCTCTGTAAATAGCGCTTATCGGCACCCACCTTGCACTGCCGCCTTTATAAAGCACGTTATATCCTTCGGTTTTATGCGGTCCCGCCAGAGAAGAATAGGCAGTTGCACCGACTCTTCCGCCCGCCTTGTCCATAACAACAACCGTCTCGTCCGCAGTCTGCTCGTTAAGAAACATTGCATAAGCGTAAGAACAATGGTGGACAAGCCTGTTATAAGGAGGTATATCCAGGCTCAACTCCGAGTGCGGCGAGCCGTCCATCCAGCAGGTGCTTGTATAGTTTAAATCGGATGGGCATATGAAACCGTCAATATCCTCAATGTATCCATATTCCGTGGCGGTGCCTATAAGCAGGGAAAGCGCCTGGACAGTTCTGCAGTAACTGGGGCTCGGGTGGTCGACGGGATAGTTTTCGTCATAGTCCTGCGCGTAAATCTTAAGCGCAATGCCTATCTGCTTGAGGTTGGAGAGACAAACCGCCCTTCTTGCCTGCTCCCTCGCCCTTGCCAGCGCCGGCAGAAGCATAGCCGCCAGTATTGCGATAATCGCAATTACCACCAGCAGTTCTATCAGCGTAAATCCGTCTCTCTTTTTCCGCCACAAAGATTGGCAGATGCTCCGCTTCACTTTGCACATTTTGCGGTCCTCTCTCCAGCGTCTTTGCCGGGCTTTGTCTCTCTTGGTGTTATTACTAATAATATTATAACACAAGCAAATATTTTGTCAAGTTTTTTTGTAAGGGTGGAAGCTGTATGAAATAGATTTTGTCGGGGTTATTGCAGTAAAACCGCTGTTGTTACGACGGAGCGGCCGGTTGTGAAAAAATGGAGGTTGAGGCCTTCATAGGCAGTATTTGAGCTTTACCTGATTTTAAAGACACGAATGGTATAGTAAAATAAGCGAGAAAGGAGTCCCTTCCTGAAGAGATACGATGAAGAGTTTCAGAAAGACGCGGTAGAGATGCTGATTAACGGAGACCGTTCGATAAGGAAACTTGCGAGGGAATTGGGGATAGGCACAGCAGGAAGATACCTCAAAGTTTATCAGCGGCCTTCCCGGCGCGCCGGACTTTATCACCTTTTTCACCTGTTGGAAGTATGGCGCGTACCTTGACTGCTGGAATATTGACAGAACCTTGCCGCTTTTCTTCGCCGCGGCAAGCAACGAGCCGTTTTTGAATGCACAGTTATTTTTAATAAATACATTCTCTCGCCGCGTCTGCATAGATTTTAATTTTATCAGGCGCAACGTCAAAAAAATGGTCTGTACAAGAAAGAATATAACCTCCTTGATGCCCCACTTTCTGAAAAAGGTTGAAAACCATGGACCGGATTTCTTCAGCAGTTCCTTCGCCTAAAACATTGAACTGGTCCATCCCGCCAATCAGAGCTAGTCGGCGTCCAATCTTTTCTTTGAAATCCCATGGTTCCTGGTTGCCTCCGATACTCACGGGAGCGAGAGTTTCAGAAACATCCGCACCGTTGGCTACTATTAATTCTTCAATGCCTTTTGTGCCTCCGCAGGTATGATAGGCGGCAATGAAATCCAAGGAATGAAGCGCATCATGAATTTTACTGTCATACGGCAGACAAA
>JAFGKM010000036.1 GCA_016928555.1 Candidatus Omnitrophota bacterium
ACGGTGTAACTTTCTCCGGGCGCAACCTTGAAGTGGTTTGTGTCCGCGGCAAAACCCGTTGAAGAAACTCCGAAAAGCAAGGCAGCCGCCAGCAATACTATCGTCGTTTTTGCCATCTTCCTCCCCGCTCCCAGTAAAAACAACGCCAGTCCCAGCGTAAGATAAGGAATTAGCCCCTTCATCAAAAGAAACGCTATGCCGTAGACGGGCATGAGAGATATTCTTGCCGCCGCTCTTAGACCTTCGTTCCGCGCTATCGCCGCCGCATACTTAGGACTGTGTTTGTAGTACCATCTCACGAAAGCCCTGCCCGCGCTATTGGTCAGCAGGTACCTGTCACGGAATTCCCGGAGCATCTGCACGTGCCGCTCAAACGGAGAGCCGAACGCCGCGGTAGCTATGAAGCAGGCAGTCCCGCCTCTCACAAGGTCGGGCTCTGCATCTTCTGCCGCAGGTATGGGCGCTCCGCTTACCGATACCGGCACAAAAGGAGACCTCTGCGCCCCGACTTCCGCGGAAATCGGATTTATTGTATTTACAACCAGGTCACAGTTTCTGTTCCAAACAGCCCTGTATGTTCCTGTTGCCGCCTCTGAGAAATACGCCCTCACCATAAGTTCCACTCCCCCCTGAAACTGTGCGAAAAAGCTTTCAACTTCGGGACGGAAAAAGACTGTCCTGAAATATCCATCAACTTCAGCAACAAGGTTGGTAATTTCCACCCATGTATCAATTTCATAATAGTAAAGCCTGAATTCGTCAACATCCGCAAGAGAGCCTGTTCCTTCTATTGCAATGGTCAAAAATTGGATATAGCCTTCCCATACTTGAAATGATTCAAGTTCTTCCTCAGGCAGTCCGGTCACATCCAACTTAAGATGCATTAAATCCACCTCGCCCGGCCCCGGATTGGAAACAGGGTCTGGGATGAGCGTATCGCCCTGGGTGACCTCAATGTGCCCTATCAGGAAGGGCATTTCCATTGGAAGAAGGGTAACCCCGTCGGGGAATAGAAATCCCAGGTAATTCCAGGAGTGATAATAAGGTCCGTATTCCCCTATAGCGGCAAAATCAAGATACAGCGGTTCTGATGGTTCAAGACCTTCATTTGCGTCTATTTCAACATTGTCCAGGAAACAGAACAAACCGCTGTCCGACGTATTAGAAAGGTCGCTCTCTATCTCTTCACCCATGCAATCTATGTAATAGGCGCTAATGTACGGGCCGTACTCTTTCCACCCTCTTACGGAGGCCCATTTCAGTGGACTGCCCATATCGTCCGTAACCATGCCCAGCAGGATTCCCTTATCCTCGTCTATATCAGAAAAATTTAACTCCGGCGATTCAAGCCCGTCCGCAAAACTTCCGCTGACAATAACAAATGTTATATTTTCATCTCCGTTCTGCGTCGTTTCTTCAATCCCGCCTTCTACAAGCATATAGGTATCTTTGTAGCCGGACTTGGACGCCCTTGCTACTGCACCTTCAAACTCAGGGACGCCTGTAAGCGTAAAAGAGCCGTCTGAACCCGTGGTCTGCGGTTCAACTACATCCTGCATGCCGCATAATTCCACCGTCGCTCCGGAAACCGGCACGCCTTTTTCATTTACCAGTATCCCGGAAACATCGGAAGTTGCAAGAGGCAATATTTCCATCCCCATTATGCCGTCCTGGTGCGAAATGCCGGAAGTCATGCATCCTGCGTATATAAAAGCCGGCCTCCAGTTAAATTCATAGCTATCTTTTTGGGCAGAGATTATCACCGCGCCCGGGTCAAGGTTAAACACAATAAACCCGAAGGTGTCTTCGTCGGGAGCTGTCAGCAGCTCTATTCCAAGCCCGTCAACCTCCGCGGCCGAAGGATTGCCAAAAGAATCATATTCGGCCAGGGCGATATACCTGACAATACCCGTTGCCGGCTCTCCGTCCATGTCATTAACTATGGCCTGCGCCCCGAATATGTATTCGCCTGCCTGCAAAGCGCCCGCTTCGGCAGAAGCTTCTTCATAATTTTCGTTAGGGGTGAAAACAATAAGCGTCCCCTTGTCCGCCTGCGGAGTTTCACCGATTTCGGCGTATAATGCCGCCAGCACATCTTCCTGAACGACAAAAACATGGTGGTCGTATACCTGATAGTTTTCCTTAAGGGAAGTCAGCGAAGGTATGGTGTAGGTTTTCACATATGGAGAATTTTCGGCTGCATTTTCTTCAAGCAATATCCCGCCGTCTTCCACCTTTAATATATACTGTGAACCTTCAAGATAGGAATCAAAGTTATTATAATAATAACCGCTGTTATCCGTGTCGCAATCAAAATACGTTTCGTTAAACCTGACATTGACATATCTTAAAAAATTGCTTACGGGTGTCAAGACGGGCGTTGACTGAACTATCGTATCCCCTATCTGGTCGCCGTCCGTCAAAGGGAACGTGAAAGCTCTTCCCCCAACACCCGGAGTGATGGCAAAACACTGCCCTGCAAACAAAACAAATACAGACAATATAGCGCATAACATCCCCAACTTCCGCATTTTCCTTTCCATATCCCGCCTCCTTTTATTTAAAAATTGCTTGTGAAATAACTGCTCTGATTTGCTGTTTTTATTATACCTTTTCTCCTTTTTCTGTCAATTAAATTCCTGCAAAACACAGCAGAAAAAATTGACAGGATTTTATGAGGGTATACAATGTAAGTGAAGATAGTTTTCCTTTATAGTCATTGCGAGCGGGAAAACATCCCCCCACCTGTCTTCCTCCCCCTCGAGGAGGGAGGGTGCTGGTGCGAAGAATAATGAGCACCGCAAGCACTGAGGGCGAGTCGGTGAGCCCGTTGACCGAAGCCCCCCAGGGCAAG
>JAFGKM010000037.1 GCA_016928555.1 Candidatus Omnitrophota bacterium
ATGCAATGATTCACAGGACAATAAACAAAAACTGCATGGGAAAGGCATACGGGGCAGCCGCCTCTCTAAGCATGTCAGGACTCGCATTAGGGCCGTTTCTCGGCGGCGCTATCGCCAGCACAACCAATCTGCGCATACCTTTTCTTGCCGTGGCAATAGCAAATGCATTGCTGGCATTTATTGTAATGAAATACGTGAGGGCAGATTATAAAGAACCGGCAGATAACAGGTAACAAAACACGGAAAAGAGAATAAAAGGGAGGAGATAAATTATGGGAAAAGCAAAATTTGCTTATACGGTATGGCAGTGGGGCACTCAGGATAAAGGACAGTTTGTGCAGGCGCTTAAGGATATAACCGAAGTCGGATACAAATACTTTGAAAGCGTCAAGGCCGCAATAAATATTTTTGAAAGAGATGTCGCCGGATTCAAGGCTCTTTGCGCCGAGTATAATGCGGAACCGATAGGTTTTTATTTTCATTTTAACGGAGAATGGGACAATGATGTGGAAGACGTCAGGAGGAAACTGCCTTTCATGGCCGAATGCGGAATTAACCGCATGAACGTTCAGGCCACAGGAGCGAAGGGACGTCCTGCCACTAAAGAGGAGTTGGAGTATGACTTGAAGGCAATTAACGCCATTGCCGGAATTACAAAAGAATATGGTGTTGTACCTTGCCTTCACCCGCATTATAATACAACCGTTATGTATGAGAACGAAATTGATTTCATTATGCGCAATACAGATCCTGAACTTGTCGCATTCGGTCCGGACACGGCTCATCTGGTGGCAGGTAAATGCGACCCGGTAAAGGTTATTGAGAAATACGCCGGCCGCGTGAAATTCGTTCACCTGAAAGATATAACCGGCACCGAAGCCGAAGCGACGGGCATGCAGGCGGGAGTGGAAGTGTATTCCAATTTCAGAGAACTGGGAGAAGGGAGGGTGGATTTCCCCGCCATATTCAGAATTTTATATAACGCAGGCTATGACGGGTTTCTCACCGCGGAACTGGACAGAAGCCGTTTCGGCAACAAGGAAAGCGCCATGATGTCACTGAAATACCTCAAAGAGCATTACAAGCAGGATTAGACAAACTGACAGTGCAGGATTTATTAAATCCGGAAGCCGGATTCCCATTAATGTTCTTCTTGCTCTTTTGCGCGGGGTTGAGGAGGTTAAATAAAAATGGAAAAAATGGCTGATTATAAAATTCCCGTGATTGACATATCGGGGGAAATCCAAAGACATGTCGTGATAGCCGAAGGGACTGAGGAGATATATCAGGGGCATCCCACTACTCTCTTGATGCCCGATGGCATGACGATATTTTGCGTTTGGACGTACGGCCACGGTGGCCCGTGCGGCCCCATGGCGCGCAGCGATGACGGAGGGAGGACATGGAAGCGCATAGACGATATTCTCCCTGAAGGATACAGAAAACACAGGAATTGCCCGAGCATATACCGTCTTGAAGGCCCCGACGGAAAAGAACGTCTATGGATTCTTTCAAGCGGCCGTATCATGAGCGGTGACGGAGGGAGGACATGGCGAGAGATGCCTGACGCCGGTTTCCCGGGAGTCATGGCATTTTCAAGTATTGTCCGTCTGAAAGACGGCTCTTATCTTGGATTTTACCACATTGGTCCGGACGGGAGGGACGAATATCCTCTCAGGGTATTTCAAAGGTCCAGCGAGGACGGTGGAATTACATGGTCTGCTCCGAGACTGATCGCAGAGGCGCCGGGAAAATCGCCCTGCGAGCCTTATGCTTTCCGCTCTCCATCAGGCGATGAACTGTGCTGCTTGATGAGGGAAAATATGCGTACGGGACTGAGTCTGAAGATATTCAGCCGGGATGAAGGAAAAACATGGAGCTCTCCGGTTGAGGCGCCGTGGGGGCTTACGGGCGACCGCCATCAAGGGATACGCACCGGGGATAACCGCCTTGTCATTGCATTCAGGGATATGGCGCCGGGGAGTCCTTCATGGGGGCATTTTGTTGCATGGGTCGGCACCTACGGGGATATTCTCGAAGGACGTACCGGGCAGTATCGCATAAAATTGCTTCACAGTTATGCGGAAGAAGTGGAGGACTGCGGATATCCAGGTGTTGAACTTCTGCGCGACGGCACGGTGATAGCAACAACTTACATAAAATACAGGCCTGGGAAGGAACAGCATTCGGTGGTGAGCGTCAGGTTCAAGCTGGATGACACAGATGCGCTTCTGTCCAAAAAAGAATGATAAAAGAATTTTTGATTATCTATTGACAGAGTGATTTTAAAAGGGTAACATCTATTTCTTGACAGCAGAAAAATAAAAGAGTATAATTATCTGCGCAAGTAGAAAACCATATCATTCTTTTAAATAATATTAAAAGATTGTTTTGGGTAGTTCATTGAAAATTTACCGGTTTTTGGTCAGCACAAAACTCTATGTGTGAAACAAATCCGGTATAAACAATTTATGGTCAAGCTAGAAAGGGCACGTGGTGGATGCCTTGGCGAAACCTGGCGATGAAGGGCGTGGCAAGCTGCGAAAAACCCCGGTGAGGTGCAAGCAACCTTTGACCCGGGGGTACCCGAATGGGGCAACCCTTCTGCCGTAACGGGCAGAAATTCGCCGCAAGGCGAAAGCGAACCGGGGGAACTAAACCATTTAAGTACCCCGAGGAAAATAAAGAAAACAATCGATTCCCCTAGTAGCGGCGAGCGAACGGGGAAGAGCCCAAACCGTGTAATGGTAATAGCGTAGGTGCGTTCATTATGCGGGGTTGTAGGGTCTGACGTGAGAGGACCTACCCTCTTAACAGGTTTAAAAGTTTTTCAGGATAGTTGAATGGCCTGGAAAGGTCAACCACAGAAGGTGAAAGTCCTGTAAGTGAAATTCTGAAAGCGCCTGAGTCGGATTCCTGAGTACTACGGAGGTACCGTGAAGCTCCGTGGGAAACCGGGAGGACCACCTCCCAAGGCTAAATACAAGGTTTCGACCGATAGTGTACAAGTACCGCGAGGGAAAGGTGAAAAGAACCCCGGAAGGGGAGTGAAATAGAACCTGAAACCGTGTGCCTACAAGCAGTCGGAGTCCCG
>JAFGKM010000002.1 GCA_016928555.1 Candidatus Omnitrophota bacterium
GGCTACTCATTGCTTCGTTTTGCTTGTTTCGCTGCTGTCCCTCCGCAATTCGCTCTCCGCCTCTCCGCCTGCCTTTTTCATCTGTTTTTTGACAGTATACGCCATTTTTCATTTCTCTCTTTCAATTGCCTTTCCTGTACGCTTTCTTTCTTTTAACGATACATTATATTACTTTTTTCTCATATTCAAAATCAAGTGACTTTTAAATCCGCATTTAAAATATGTTTTTACCAACCGCTATTCACTTTCCACTAACCGCTTGTTTTCAAGGGGTATGCTATAATGTACGCATGTCAGTCAACAAGCTGAAGGTTGCCATAGTCACGGGTCCCACGGGCGGGCACTTTTTCCCGGGACTTGCGATAGGAGAGGAGCTTGAGGGGAAAGGGAACGCCGACGTGAGTTTTTTTGTGCCCCGCAGGGAATACCTAATACGGTGGCTTGAGAAGAAAGGGTTTGAATACAAGGCCGTGCCGGAAGTCCGCATAACATTAAAGAACATTCTTTCTCCGTTTAAGTTTGTCCGGCTTTTCTTCCGCGCGGTTATATTCCTTTCCGAAGGCAGGTTTGACGGGCTGGTTGTTACCGGAAGCTACACTACCGTCCCCTTTCTTCTTGCGGCGAGGCTCCTGAATAAAAAGATTTTTGTCCACGAGCAGAACTTCCTTCCCGGCAAAGTGACAAAACTCTCCGTTTTCATCGCCGACAGGATTGCGCTTTCCTTCCCGCATTTTGCCGCTCTGCCGAAAAGGAAAACGGCTGTTACCGGTTTTCCGATTGCAAGCGATTTCAAGCGGAAATTTTCCGCGGAAGAACTGCTCGGAGAATTCGGTTTTTCAGAAGAGAATAAGACGGTCCTTGTGCTCGGCGGGAGCCAGGGGGCTTCTTTCATCAACAGGCTGATGGCTGAAAACATGGAATATCTTGAAGGGAAAAATCTGCAGTTTATACATCTTGCGGGAAAAGAAAAGGAAAAACTGGAGGGTGATTACGAAAGGCGTAAAGTAAAGGCGAAAGTTTTTGATTTTTACTATGACATGGCGAAGCTTTATAATATTGCGGATATCGCGGTATGCAGGGCGGGGGGAGGCACCCTTGCGGAAATAAGCGAGTGGAGGATACCCGCCGTAGTCGTACCATATCCGCATGCCGGGGCGCATCAGAAACACAACGCCGCATATTTCGCAGGACGCGGCGGGTGCAGTATGCTTGAGCAGAGCGAAAAAAGCATAAAAAATTTTCCTGCCGTGTTTGAAAAAACACTAAAGGATTTTGAGGCGATAAAACGAAATCTGGAGAAATGTTCCATTTCTGATTCCGAAGGCGCGACGGCCGGGCAGATACTGGGCTTGTTGAAAAATGAAAAAAAACATTCTTGACTCCGTAAAAAAAACACACCTGATAGGAATAGGCGGGACGGGCATGAGCGGGCTGGCGAAGCTTTTGCTTGACATTGACAAAAAGGTCTCCGGCTCGGATAACGTCCTTTCTCCGGTTTTAAAACAGCTTGCCGGCAAGGGAGTGAAGATTTTTTGTCCCCAGAAAGCTGCCAATGTTTCCGCAGGGAAGACAGAATTGGTCATATATTCTCATGCAATATTCCCGGACAACCCTGAATATAAAAAAACCATTGAGTGCCGCATACCGATGTTGACCTATCCCGAGGCGGTGGGATGCCTGATGGAAAAGCGCAGAGGGATAGCGGTTGCCGGCACTCACGGAAAAACGACGACATCATCCCTTGTGGTTTCAATTTTGAGAAAAGCCGGATATTCTCCTTCTTTTCTGCTCGGGGGAGAAATAAAAGGACTGGGCAATTCCGGCGTAGGCGGCAGCGAACTGCTCGTCGTAGAGGCGTGTGAATATAAAAGGTCTTTTCTAAATTATAATCCGGAGACGGCAATTATCACAAATATTGAGGAAGACCACCTGGATTATTACAGAGATATAAACGACATAAAAGATGCATTTCTTGATTTTGCGGGAAACGTGCGCGGGGAAAACGGAACGGTGGTGTATTGCGCGGATGACGCAAACGTCTCCGATATTGCGAGAAAACTGAAGAAGGAAAACACGGTTTCTTACGGGCTTAAAAACGGAGGATGGACTGCGAGGAATATAAATTTCATGAAGGGAACTTCGAAATTTGACTGCTTTTTTGAAGGGAAAAAGTGCGGGTCTGTGAAGCTGGGCATTTCGGGTATGCACAACGTTCAAAATTCCCTTGCCGCCATAGCCTGCGCGAGGCATCTCGGGGTGCCGTGGAACGGGATCAAGGAGGGGTTGTCCGGGTTCAAAGGAGTTCACAGGAGATGCGAACTGCTGGGTAAAAAGAAGGGTGTTACCGTAATGGATGACTACGGCCACCATCCCACCGAGATAATGTGTACGCTGGAATGCGTCAAAAAGATGTTTCCCGAATCCCGCCTTATAGTCGTTTTTCAGCCGCATCAATACAGCCGCACGCGGTTTCTTCTGAAGGAGTTTGCATTGTCTTTCTCAGCGGCTGACAAGGTCGTCGTTCCGGACATCTATTTTGTTAGGGACTCCATCATGGAGAAGAAGCTTGTCAACGCACAGATACTTGTTGAGAAAATAAGGAAAAACGGCAGGGAAGCCTTGTACCTTCCCGCGTTTGAGGAGATAACGGAATACCTTTATGAAATAGTAAAGCCGGGAGACGTTGTGCTTACTATAGGGGCGGGACCGGTCAACAAAGTGGCTGAAGACCTTCTTGCCAGACTGGCGGAAAAATAAAACACATAAATCCCCCTGTCTCCCCCTTTTCCAAAGGGGGAATTTAAGGGGGATTTGGATAGAGAGGTAAAATGTCCATTTCTGAAAATGCGGTTTTAACGAAGCGGGAGATACTTGAGATTGAGAGGGAAACTGAAGAGAAATACGGCATAAGCAGGTTGGTTCTCATGGAAAATGCCGGAAGGATGACCGCAGAAATCATAAAAAGCAGGTTTGGAAAAACGGGGAATTTGAAAGTTTGCGTAGTCTCCGGCAAGGGGAATAACGGCGGAGACGGATTTGTTGCCGCGAGATACCTTTTTAATGCGGGATGCGGCGTAAAGGTTGTTTATATCGCTCCTCCCGAACAATTTACAAAATTGTCCTTTACAAATTATGAAATTTTATGTAAAATGAAGGTTGACGCTTTTTTATTCGGCGGCAGTGATTTTAAAACAGGTTTTTTGAAAGAAGCGGACGTTGTTATTGACGCCGTCTTCGGCACAGGCTTGAAAGGCCGGATAACAGGTGTTCCGGCACAGGCTGTATCCGCGGTAAACGGAAGCGGCAGATTTGTTGTATGTGCCGATATTCCGTCGGGACTGGATGCAGACGAAGGCGTTATTTTCGGCGATGCCGTCAAAGGAAATCTTACGGTTAGTTTTGGATTTGCCAAAAAAGGTTTTTACATAAACAGGGGGCCCGAATACTGCGGCGAGATAGTTGTTGCGGATATAGGGTTCCCCGGCTTTTTAAAAAAACGGGTGATAAATGGCTAACAAAACGGGAGCGAGGAACGCAGGTCTGGCTTTAATCGTGCTTTTTCTGTTAGGCGGCTTTTTGTACGGGGCCGGGACTGAAATAAAAGAAGGCCTTAAATCGGGAACTTCCCGGAAGAAGGCGCAGATAATAGAGAGTATCGCAGGCAGGAGGGATAAAGTGTACCTGCCTGAACTCGGAAGAGTTCTCAGCGAAGAAAAGAGCGACGAGATAAGAAGCATGGCGGCGAACGCCCTCCTGGCCATAGGGGATTCAACATGTACGCCTTATTTCCGTACCGCTCTCGGAGACAGCTACTGGCAGGTGCGCCTTTACGGCGTTCAGGGGCTGGGCAAATACGGTGAGGGTAATTTAATCCCTGATTTTAAGCGTGCGATGAAAGACAGCTACTGGCAGGTAAGATATTATGCCGCCGTGGGGCTGAGCAAGTACGGGGATGAAACCGTGCTTCCCGACCTGTTGAGTTATATGTCCGATTCAAAGGAAGAAGTCAGGGAAAAACTTTTGTGGGCAATGCTGATGCTGATGGGAAGGGATGAGGCGCGGGCAATGTTTAAAAAATTCCCCGAAAACACAATCAGGCCCGTATTTGATTCCCTGAGCAGCAAAAACACCGAAATAAGAATAAGAAGCCTGTGGCTCCTTGAGGCCTCCGGCGACAGGAGGGCAATTCCGCACTTCGTAAAGATGCTCTCGGACGATAACGACGAAATAAAGATAAGGGCTCTTTGGGCCCTTGAACGGTTCAGGAGCGAAGACGGAGGCAGGGATATAGAAGGACTTCTGGTTGAGGAGTCAACCAAGGTCAGGATAGAAAGCATTAAAACCCTCGTGAACCTGAAGATGGAGGAAGGCATCGGGGGAATAATAAAAGGTTTGACGGATAAAAACGAAACTGTGAGAATCTATTCTCTCTGGGCCCTTGAAAAATTTAAAAATCCGGTTTCTTACCCCGCCATTGCAGAGTGCCTTGCAGATTCATCCGAAGAGGTTAAAGAGTACGCGGCAAGGCTGATAGAGAAGACGGACGACCCTCTTTTTTATCCCGTGCTGCAGAGATTCATTGAGGATAAGAATTTTCCGCTTGAGGCAAGGCTTTCGGGGTTAAGGATACTCGGGAAGACAGGAGACGGCAGCGTAAAAGATTTCATTATGCAGAAGTTTGAAGAATCGGATGCGGCGGTTAGACATTCGGCGATTAAGTCAATGGCCGACCTTGATATTTATAACGAAGATTATCTGCGGACCGTTACATATTTTGAAAGCTACGATTCTTCTCCCCGCGTAAGAAGCGAGGCTTCTGATATCCTGAGCGCGGCGGTAAAGGGGCTTAGGGAAAAACTGAAAAGCCCCTCGGCAGACGACAGGAAATTTGCCATGGACAGGGTTGACTGCATTGCGGGGGCAAAGGCTCTGCCCGGACTGCTTCTTGAGATGGCTTCGTCGAAATATCCCGAAGTGCGCCAGAAAATGCTGGTTCTCGTGAAAGAAAACCCGGACAGGATTTTTGCGGGAAGCGCAAAAAACCTGATTAAAGAACGGGACATTTCGATAAAGAAACTTGCCGCCATTGCACTCGGCGAGATAGGAGACATGGAGGCGGTGCCGCTTCTCAAGGACGGCTTGAGGCATCCCGACTCTGAATTTAACGTAATTTGTGCGCGGTCGCTGGCAAAGATGGGGGTAAAAGACGGACTGCCCGTTGCGGTGAGATATCTTGAAAGCGGTAATCCCGCATACCAGAAGACTGCGGCCGAGACCCTCGCATTTTTGAAGGATAAAAATACCTCGCCCCTGCTTTTGAGGCGGCTTGCCGGTTCGGAACTTGATGTGAAACTTGTATGCGCATGGGCCCTTGCCCGCATGGGCGAAGAGAAGGGGCTTGATTTTCTTGTAAGGCTTTCCGAAGAGGCGGTTGAGCCCGTGAGAACAGAAGCCAATATTTATCTTGCGGATGCGTCAATACCCCTGAGCCTGAGAAGCAGGGTGCCGGCATTAAGAGAAAAAATTCATTTTGAAAAACTGGGGATACATGAAGTTACCGTTAGGCGCATGAATGCATTCAAAATTAAAACTCCAATTGATATAGACGGTTCCGACAAGGACGTTTTCTGGCAGATGACCGAAAAGGCCGACATGTTCATTGAGTTTGAAGGAGACAGGATTAAGTCTGCCGTTCATACGACGGCTGCGGTCGGTTATGACGAGAAAAACCTTTATCTCGTTCTGGTCTGCGACGACCCTGATATTTCCATGGTTAATCTTGAATCCAGGGACATTGTTACAGTTTCAATCAACCCCGCCAATTCTCACAGGGAATGGTACCAGTTTGTGGTGCATCCCGAACGGCATGTGGAATATTACTATATCTGGATGATGTACGCGGATAACGAACCTCAAAGGTCGTGGACTGCCGATTGGAACGTGAAAACGGCTAAGGAAAGCAAAAGATGGATCGCGGAAATGTCAATACCCCTGAGTGATTTGAAGTCTGAAGGAATTTCGGCAGGAGCTATGTGGAGCATTAATTTCCAGAGAGAATCCGAGCATATGCCCGGAACTTCCTGGAGCGGCAGGATAGACAACCCCGAACAGTTCGGCATCCTTAATTTCAAGGAGTAACATGGGAAGAACAAAGAGAATATTTACGGTTTTATTTTTTCTCCTGTTTGCGGCGGGCGGCGCTTTCTGCAGCGAGTGGTATGACAAAAACAAGAATTTGTCAGCGGTTTTTTCGCGCAGCGTATGGTCTTATATAGAGAGGGCCAACAGGGAGGACGGCGCGGGCAGATTGAAGGAAGCCGAATATTATTTCGGGCTCGCGGAAAAAAAGGTTGAGGAGACAAGGCCTTTCGCCCCTTCCAGCTGGCCTAAGGGGTGGCCGCAGGACGTAAAAGCTCTCAAATACCTGAAAAATGCGGCCCCCGATGCATATCTCTGCCGCATTATAGGCGATTTTGCGTATTCACACGAAAAGACAAAGGATGCCCTCCGGTATTATGAAAAATACCTGCTTTATTCCGTTATTCCGGATACGTCATATATGGCTAAGATGGCTGAAATCCTTGAGAAGGAAGGCAAACTGCAGGAAGCAAGGATGGTTTATGAAAATATTTACAGGGTTGTGGAATCCAAAAATTTCCATGGAACCGCATTTTCGACGAATTACATAGCGGGAAGACTTAAGGGGATAGACGTGAAACTTGAGAAGCCGAATATTTTATCCCTTGATGTTTTCTTCAGCGGCGTTCAGGATTTCATTAAAAGCGATTTCCAAAAGATTTATATTGACGAAACAAATGCAATGAGGAATTTCAAAGTTATACAAAGGCAGGACTTTGACAGGGTCATAACCGAAGAGGGGATGGCCAAGGAGGATTTTCAGTATCCCGAGGAATTGTCAAAGTTCGGGAAAATATTAAATGCGGATTACATGCTGAGGCCTTCGCTTACGATGATAGACAATTATTTTATTTTCAGGGTTGACGTATTTGACCCTCTGAAGAAGATATGGTTTGAAAATTACGAATACAAAACTCAGTCAAGCATGTATATCGGCAATCTTGTTAAGAGATTTGCGCTCCAGTTCCAGGGAAAGGAAATACCCGACAGCCTTTTCCTGCCTGAGAATGAATTCCTCTGGAGTTATGAAACCGACAGTTTAATAACCGACCTGAAGCTTTCGTTGGACGGCAACAGGGTGATCGCCGGCTGTGAGAGCGGTACGGTGTACGTGTTTACTTCCAAGGGCGCCCTGTTGAGGAAATTCAGCATGCCCGAGAAAATTGTGAGGGTAGCCGTCTCCCCGTGCGGAGGGTATTACGCATGGATGGCTCTTGACGGGCAGATATCCTTTGTGGATACGAGCGGAACCGTAAAATGGAAGGAAAAACTGGGGAATTATGTAAGGGATATGGATATATCGAGAGAGGGAAGGTTCATTGTGATAGGCGTAAACGACGAGGTCGTTTTTAAGGACAGGAAGGGAGAGGTTTTCTGGAAAGAAAGGGTTCCGCGCTGGGCAACGAGGGTAAGAATATCCCCGGATTCGCACAGGGTTTTCGTGGGGATGGACAACGGAGATTACTGGTGTTTCTCGGACGAAGGGAACATCCTGTGGAAAAAGAACCTGGGCGGCAGGGTTACGGACATAGACGTGTCTTCGGAAAGCAATTACAGCTGCGCCGTGACATCCGCCGGCAAAACGTTCATCTACGACGCACCCGGAAACGAACTGGTAAGCTTTGATGCAGGGCAGGAGGTTAAATATGCGCCCTTCAAACAGGAAATAATAGAGCTTATGGCAGGGAACAGAGGGCAGTATGCCTATTTCCTGTCATATGATAAAAAACAGTTGTGGGGATACAATCTGAGCGGCAAGGTTAATTTTATTGATGCCATGGCTGACGGCAGGTTTATATCTACCGCCGAAGGCAGGAATATATTTGTTTTCAGTCTGGTCTGGAAATAGAAGGTATCTTACAGGCGCCTCCTCAGAATTAAAATTAAAAATCATACCGGCGGTATTTTATTTTTTAAAGCGAGAGGTGGAAAATGTTAAAGGTTGGGATAATAGGAGCGGGGTTCATGGGGAGTATGCATGCGAACGTTTACAGCCAGCTTCCCGACGTGAAGATAGCGGGTATTGCCGACATAAGGGGCGAGAAGGCAAAATCGCTGGCGGCAAAATTCAGGACAATCCCTTATTACGATGCCCAACAGCTTTTTGACAAGCAGGATATTACCGTTATTGACGTGTGTCTTCCGACTTTCCTGCACAAAGAATACGTCATTAAAGCTGCGGAAACGGGAAAGGACGTGGTGTGTGAAAAGCCCATGGCTCTCAACCTTGAAGATGCGGACGAGATGATAAAGACATGCAAAAAGAATAACGTCAGGTTCATGGTGGCGCACGTCATCAGATTCTGGTCCGAGTACAAGTTTCTCAAGGAGGCATACGACCGCAGGAAATACGGGGAGTTGAAGACTCTTTCCTGCAGGAGGGTTTCGACCGCTCCGATATGGGGATGGCAGGACTGGCTCCTTGACGAAGCCAGATCGGGAAGCGCTCTCCTGGACCTGCATATCCACGACACCGATTTTATCAGGTATCTCATGGGGCATGAACCCGTGAAAATATATTCAAAAGTTGTAAAAGACGACATTAAAAATTCCCACGTTTACACCACGTTCACGTTCAAGAACGATGTTATAGTTACGGCGGAAGGAGGATGGGCTTATCCTGCGGGATTTCCTTTTGAGATGAGCTACACGGCAAGGTTTGAAAAAGCCGCGGTTGAGTTCAACTCAAGAAATAACCCTTCCCTCGTCGTTTACGAATCCTCCGGCAAGGTTGACAGGCCCGTTTTTCAAAAAATCAAGGCAGAGGGTGCGGACGGAAATATTGACGACCTCGGGGGGTATTTCCACGAATTGAGATATTTCATAGACCACGTGTCGCACAATAAGCCCTTTAACGTAGTCACCCCCGAAGAGGCGAGGCAATCTCTCGCCCTTGTACTCAAAGAAAGGGAATCTGCCGATAAGGGGATTGAAATATTTTCTGAGGCAGTTTAAAAATGAAATCAGGCTCCGTATCAATAGTGGGAAAACCCAACGCGGGAAAATCCACCCTTATTAACAGCCTGCTTGACTGCAAGGTATCCATAGTCTCTCCGCGTCCCGCCATTACCAGGATAAGAATACTGGGCATTTACAACTCGGAAGAAGGGCAGATAGTCATTCTTGATACGCCCGGTTTTGAAAAGACGCGCAACGAGCTCGGCAAGATGATGATGAAAGCCATAGTAAGCTCCGTTGAAGAAGCGGACGTTATTCTGCTTTTGATAGGAGCCAAAGGATGGGACGGGGATGACGAGAAGATACTTGAAATGTTGAAGAAATTCAACAAGAAAATAATACTTGTGATTAACAAGGTGGATAAAGCATCCTACAAGGAATCTCTCCTTCCCATAATAAAAGAGAGCGGGGAGAGGTACGGTTTTGCCGAGATAGTGCCCGTATCCGCGCTGAGAAGAAGCAACATAGACGAGTTAAGAAAGTGTATTTTCAGGCATCTGCCGGAAGGCGAAAAGATGTTTCCTGAGGATATGAGAACGAATATACCGCTGGAGTATACGGTTGCGGAGATAATAAGGGAAAAAGCGGTTAACAACACCTATCAGGAGGTTCCCCAGGCGATAGCGGTTGAAATAGAGGAAATTACGAAAGGCAATAAAAATAAAAACATGGTTGTCATAAAAGCCGGCATAATCATAGACAGGGAAAACCTCAAGCAGATTATCATAGGGAAGAAAGGGGCGAAGCTGAAACTTATAGGCAAGCTTGCAAGAGAAGAAATAGAGACACTGCTCGGCAAGAAAGTCTATCTTGAATTATGGGTAAGGGTGATAAAGAACTGGAGAGACAGGCCGGATATATTCAGGAAATTCGGCTACGGGGATATATGAAATCTCCCCTTTAATGGTTTCTCCGTGCGCTTTTAATCCGTTTTCCCGCCTTCTGGTATTTCGTGTAGTTTTTTGTAAGCCGTTCAAGTTTTTGCATTACAAGATAATTTACCGACCCTTTGGGATAATTCCCTCTTTTGTTTTTTACGCCCGCGGGAACTCCGGTGAGTATTTCTATCCCTTCGTCTATGGTCTTTACCGCCCACACGTGGAACGTCCCTTTTTTGACGGCATCAACCACTTCGTCTTTCAGCATAAGATGTTTGAGGTTGCTGTGAGGTATGATAACACCCTGCTTTCCCGTGAACCCTTTGACTTTGCACGTATGGTAGAAACCCTCTATTTTTTCGTTTGCGCCGCCTATCGGCTGGACCTCGCCCTTTTGGTTAACCGACCCGGTTACCGCCATTCCCTGTTTTACCGGCAGGCCGGAAAGGGCGGAGAGCAGGGCGTACAATTCCGTTGAAGAAGCACTGTCTCCCTCAATCTCTTCGTACATCTGTTCAAAGCAGATGCTGGCGGTGAATACGGACGGTTTCTCTTCGCAGTATTTCTCGCCTATATAGCCCGTCAATATCATGAACCCTTTGTTGTGAAGCGTTCCCGAAAGCTTTACCTCCCTGTCTATGTTTATCATTCCGCTCCTTCCCGTGTAAACCCTTGCGGTTATTCTGGACGGCTTTCCGAAGGAATAATCGCCGAGCGTAAGGACCGAAAGCCCGTTTATCTGTCCAACGGTTTCACCGTCGGTATCTACTTTGATTACATCTTCCCTGATAAGTTCTTCAAACCGCTTTTCTATGAGATTTGACCTGAAATTTTTTTCCTCGAGAGCCTTGTTCACGTGAGTTTTTCTTACCGCCGCGGATTTTTCGGATATTGCCCAGAAATTCGCCTCTCTTATTATGTCGGCTATCTCAATAAATTTTGTCGTAAGTTTCTCCTGCTCCCCCGCGAGCTTTGAGCCGTATTCTATTATCCTGCCGGCGGCTTCCCTGTCAAGGTGGAGCAGATTTTCCTCCCTGCATATTTTGCTTACGAACGCGTTGTAGTTCGAAACGCCCTCCGTGTTCCTGTCCATAATGGTGCTGAAATCCGCCTTCACCTTGAATAGCTTCTTGAATTCCTCGTCGTATGCAAAAAGGAGGTAATAGAACACGGGATTTCCTATGAGCAATACCTTAATGTCAAGAGGGATGGGCTCCGGCCTCAGCGTGGGGGTGTTTATCAGACGGAACTGTTCGTTAAGGTCTTCTATCATAACCTCTTTATTTTTTATGGCTCTTTTCAGAGTCTCCCAAGAAAAGTAATTCTTCAGTATATCTACTACCTGCAGTATCAGGTAGCCTCCGTTTGCCTTGTGCAGCGCACCCGGCTTTATCATGGTGAAATCCGTAACCATTGCCCCGTACTGCGGACGGTATTCTATCCTTCCGCTGAGGTTGTATGATGTCGGGTGCGGTTCTTTTACGACAGGCGCCCCCTTTGCGCAGGAATTGTCTATCAGCACGTTGACCTGGTATTTATACATTGAGGACTGGCGTTCCGGAAGTTTTACCCCTGGGAGTATCTCAACCTCCTTTTTCTCCTTAAAATCATCAACGTTCATAATCATGTCTTTTTCAACTTCGCTTAGGTATTTTAATACATCTGGAAAATCTTTATAGCGCTCCTTCATTTCTTCAATAAGCGGGTTTATGGTATATTCCGCAGTTTTCGTTTCAAGGTTTTCCAGCTTTTCCTGGGCGGACTTTTCCATTTTCCTTATTTCTCTTGAGATGAGATTTAACTGTTCGTGAAGAATTTCCTGTTTTTTCTTAATTTCGGTTTTTGCCGTATCCGTAAGTTTCTCAATATCCGCTTCCTCAAGAGGCTTGCCTTCTACTGCAGGTATTATAACTATTCCGGAAGGCGACCGCTTGATTTGAAAATTTGACGCTTTTGCGGAGTTTTCAAGCTCTTCAAAAAGTTCGGTCCGCTTGTTCTGAAAATCTTTTATTATCTGGTTTTTATGCTCCTCGTACAGCTGGCTTTCAAGTTCCTTGGGAACCGCCGTCTGCAATTCCCCGACGAGTTTCTCCATGTCTTTCTTAAAACTTGCGGCTTTCCCCGAAGGAAGCCTCAGAGCAGAGGGATTGTCGGAGTTTGAAAAGTTGTACAGGTAGCACCAGTCATCCGGCACAGGCTGTCCCTTTGCTATTTTTTTCACAGCCTGTTCAACGGATGTCGTCCTTCCCGTACCTGAAATGCCCGTAATAAAAATATTGTATCCGTCGCTTTTTATCTTCAGCCCGAATTCAAGAGATTTTTTTGCCCGTTCCTGCCCCACTATGCCTTCAAGAGGCTTTATTTCTGCGGTGGTCTTGAATTTGAAATCTTCAAATTTGCATTCCCTTTTGAGTTTTTCGGGAAGGACTTCGTATTTTTTCATGTGCGCTCCCGTAGGGTTTAATTGAAAAATTTATTGAAAATCCGTATAATCATATTATATGTTTTTGCTCGGAAAAGTCAACTTGTCCGCGGCTTTTTCCTGAAAATCTTTTAAATGAAAAAATGGAAAAGAAATACGGCATATCCCAGGAAACGATAAAAAGGATGATAAGATACCTGCGGTATCTTGAAATTCAGAAGGAGAAGGGAGTAAAAATAATATCGTCAAAGGACGTTACATCCTTCCTTAACGTCCCTCCGGCCCAGTTCAGAAAGGACCTTTCCTTTTTCGGCGGCTTCGGCAAAAGAGGGGTCGGCTACGATGTCCACAACCTGATTTTGAAGATAAAGGAGATACTCGGCCTGAATAAAAAAAACAGCGCCGTGCTTGTGGGGGCGGGTAGGCTTGGGAGCGCTCTGATAAAGTATCCCGGGTTCTCCGACATCAATATTGATATAGTCGCCGCTTTTGAAAATGATGAAAAAAAAATAGGTCAGTCGCTAAAGAATGTAAAAATTTACAGCATTGACGGCATAAAAGAATTTACAAGAAAAAGCAGAATAAGGGTTGCACTCTTATGCGTGCCGGCCGAAGCGGCGCAGGCTGTCGCTGACATCCTTGTCGATGCGGGTATAAAGGGGATTCTCAATTTTTCTCCGGCGGCGCTTATCCTGCCGGGCGATGTTTACGTCGGCAACGTTGACATGGCTTCAGAAATAGGAAATATAATCTACCACATGGATAGAAAGCAGATGCAGTAGTTTCAGTACGAACCGTTTATCCTTTTCGCCGTTCTTATGGCATCTTTTACGGAATAGTTCCAGCCGCAAAGCGTGCCGAGTGCCCCTATTATGATGAGAACAGCCGGCGCAGCCGATTTCTTTTCGCTCTTTTCTTCAGTTGCCGCTTCCTGTTCTCCTGCGGATTCTTCCTCTTCCGTAATTACTATTCCTTCTTCGTCCATTTCAACGGGCTCCTGTGTTTCAATTGCAACAGGCTCTTCCTTCGTCGGCATTCCTTTAATCTGGAAAAGTATTCCGAAACTCAGTATCAACAGGCTTATCAGAACAATGAAGATACAAAGGGAAGCTTTTCCCATCTGCCCGTTGTATGCCTGCCCGAGTCCGGGACATACGCTTGAAAGGACTCCGGCGGCGCCGGACGATTTCTTCTCGTATTTAAGATAAACCCTTGCTCTTATTTCTGCTTCCTCTTCTATCTTCTTTCTCTCTTCATCTGTAAAGAAGGCCATGTGCCCCTCCTATTTGTATTCCCACTTAATGGTTTTTATTCTTTCAAATATTTCCGGGAGCGTCTTGAAATTCTTGTTTATGGGCATAAAAATTATAAACACATCAAGGGATTCCCCCCTTTTTAATTTTTTCTTGGGAGGGACACTGGTCAGGAAAATGAAATCCTCCCCTCTTCCGAGGACTGCCGCAGGCGCTATAATGCCCGCTCCGACGCCTTTTCCATTATGGACAAATATCCAGTTTGCCTGCCCTATCTTTGTCCTTCTTGTTTTGACGAGCGGGACCGCTTTATTTTCTCCCTTCTGCGGTATCGTATAATATTTAAAAGGGTCATGCGTGGAATCAACGGCCCAGTTAATTCCGCATTCATTGGTCCCGCTTCCGGTATAAACAAACTTTGAGTATATTACGAGGAAAGGAAACTCCTTCCTTGTTTCAAGAAAAAGAACAAGCTCATAGTCTCTTTGAACGCCTTTTTTGTCGTCGGCCAGAAGGAAGGTTGCTTTTGCCACCTTCCTGTTTTCTTCGTCAACGATAACCTTTATGTCTTTCGTTTTTTCAACGGTCAAATCTTTCTTTGCCGTGAAATCCTGCGCGGCGAAATAAAGCATGTTGCCGTTGCATATTATGCTTGACGGCTGTACGAGAAACATGCTGTTGTTTTCAGTGATGAAGAAAACGTCCTCTCCTGATATTCGGAAGCTGAATTTTGATGCGGCGCTTGACTTTGATAAAAGCAAAAGGCAGGATACCAGCAAAAGGCAGAATATCTTTTTCATTTTTACGCCTCCCCTGTTTTATTGCTGATATTCTAAATCCATGCGTTTCTTTTGTCAAGTTAAAGCAGAAATGCACGCCGATGACGTTGCGCAAGAGCCGGAAAAGAGATAAAATATCAGGTAAACGGAGGTGGACGGTGAAAATGCTTTCGGTCTTCTTTGCCCTTTTTCTTTTAGCCGGATGCAAGCCGGTTAAGGTTGAAACGGAGAACAGGACGGATGCGGCTGTTGAAGAAAGCGCTGTTATCGCTCAGGCGGTAAACAGATTCGCTTTTGACCTCTACGCCGGATATGCCGGCGAAGCCGGAGCCAATATCTTTTTTTCACCTTACAGCATCTATGCCGCCATGGCTGTCGCATATGAGGGCGCGGGAGGGAAAACGGCGGAGGAGATGCGGAAAGTATTCCGTTTCCCCGAAAGCAAGGATTCAATGAGAAGGGGGTATGCCTCGCTGTACGGTGATATAAACAGGCAGGGAAAGAAATATGCGCTCAATACCGCCAATGCCCTCTGGACGCAGAAAGATTTTAAATTTGCGGATGAATACACAGCCGTTGCGGAAAGATATTACGGGGGAAAGGCGGAAAACCTGGATTTTGTTAACGCCGCTGATGAGGCTTTGAAAAGAATAAACGGATGGGTGGAGGAAAACACCGGAGGCAGGATAAAAAATCTTATCCCTTCAGGAATGCTTGACCGGCTTACGAGGCTGGTGATAACAAACGCCGTATATTTCAAAGGGGAATGGGTGAGGCAGTTCAATGCAAGGGATACGAGAGAAGAGGTTTTCAAGGTTTCAGAGGATAAATCCGAGGCTGTGCCCATGATGAGGAGAACAGATGAGGAATCGCTCTTTAATTACGGGGAAAACAGCTTGCTTCAGATACTCGAGATGCCTTATTCCGGGGGGGAGATATCTATGCTGATTCTCCTGCCCAAAAACGGGGACATGAAATCTCTTGAAGAAAACCTGAGTCCGGAAAAATTCAACGAATGGAAATCCTTGATGCAAAATCAAAGGGTAAACATTTTCATGCCGAAGTTCAGGTTTGAAAGGAAGTATTTTATGGCGGAAGACCTGTCGGGGATGGGCATGCCTTCGGCTTTTTCCCCGCAGGCGGATTTTTCCCTGATGACGGGGGAAAAGGACTTGTTTATCAGCGACGTTATACACCAGGCGTTTGTGGAGGTAAACGAAGAAGGCACGGAGGCCGCGGCGGCGACCGCCGTTGTAATGAAACTGACAGCCGTCATGCCTGAACAACCGATACCTGTTTTCCGCGCCGACCGTCCGTTCATCTTCGTAATACAGCAGGCGGGCGGCAATATACTTTTCATCGGCAGGGTAAGCAATCCTGCGTGAGGGAGATAAATGAATAAACTTGCAGGCAAGGCGCTTAATCTGAAAAAACTTTCGAAATACCGGAAAAACTCCGTTGTTAGCAAAGAGATTGTAAAAAGCGTAAGCGGGAACGTAACCCTTTTTGCCTTTGACAAAGGGGAGGGGCTGAGCGAGCATACCAGCCCTTGCGATGCGCTGGTCTATATTGTTGAGGGCAGGGCGGAGATAACAATATCCGGCAAATCCCGTCATCTGCAGGAAGGCGAGATGATAATCATGCCGAAAAACAAACCGCATGCTTTAAGCGCCGCGGAAGCCTTTAAGATGATGCTTGTAATGATTAAATAACCGGGACAGACTCCTATAATGAAAAAGAATTTCAAACCCATGGAACTGAATGAATTTTCTTTTTCAAATGTTTTAGAAAACCTTAATGACGGCGTTTATTTTACGGACCGAAACAGGGTGATTCATTTCTGGAACAAGGGTGCGGAGAGAATATCCGGCTTCTCCTCGAAAGAAGTTGTGGGCAGAAGTTGTTCTGACGACATTCTTGTTCATGTCGACGAGAAGGGCAATTCTCTCTGCAAAAGCATGTGCCCTCTTATGGAAAGCATAGTTTCCGGAAAGCCTCTCTCAAGCGAAGTGTATATGCACCACAGGGACGGGCACAGGATACCGGTCTGGGTGCGTACGGATGCTCTGCGCGACAGCAAGGGCGCCGTAACGGGAGGCGTCGAGGTGTTTACGGATATCAGCGGTCAGATGGCCGGACGCCTGCGTATCATGGAGCTTGAAAGGATTGCCATGATTGACAATCTTACGAATCTTCCAAACAGGCGTTTCATGGAACAGGAACTGGAAAAGGTATTTGAAGAGCAGAGGCGTTACGGACTGCATTTCGGAATACTGTTTATTGATATAGACAACTTTAAAAAATTCAACGATGCCTACGGGCATGATGTTGGAGACAGAGTCCTCGTTTTTGTTTCAAAAACCTTTGCTTCAAACAGCAGGGTTTTTGACCTGTACGGCAGATGGGGCGGTGAAGAATTCATTGGCATTATCCGCAACGTAGAGTTGGATACCCTCAGAAAACAGGCGGAGAGGATGCGGGTTTTGACGGAGAGCTCTTATATCCCGGCTGGGAAGGAAAAACTGCGGGTTACGGTATCAATAGGAGCCACGATAGTAAGAAGCACCGATACTGCGGATACGCTGATGAAGAGGGCGGATACCCTTTTATATCAAAGCAAGAAGGAAGGTAAAAACAGGGTTACCGCAGACTATGCATTTAATACAAACGAACTAAATAACTTGGCATAACCCCTCACTTGGAGGGCGTAACAAAAAAGCGTTCGGGGTAAAGGAGAAAACAATGAAGAGAAATATTTTGTTTGAAGCTGTTTTGTTCTGTACGGTATGTTCCTTTTTGGGAGGATGCCGCCGCGGAGGAGATGAACCTGCGGAGATGCCCGTAGTTGCCGGGCCAGCGGAACAGACAGTGCCCGCGGTTGATGAGAAAGAGCCCGGTAAGATTACCGCGGTTTTCCGTACTTCCATGGGCGATATAACATGCGTGCTCTATCCCGAGAAGGCGCCTGCTACAGTGAAAAACTTTGTATCCCTCGCCCGCGGGACGAAAGAGTGGTTTGACCCGAAGACGGAAAAAGAGGTCAGCAGGCCGCTTTACAACGATACTGTTTTTCACAGGGTAATACCGGATTTCATGATACAGGGCGGGGATCCTCTCGGAAACGGAATGGGCGGGCCGGGATATGAATTTAAAGACGAAATTTCAAAAGACCTCAAGTTTGACGCTCCGGGGATTCTCGCAATGGCGAATGCCGGTCCGGATACAAACGGATCGCAGTTTTTCATAACTGTCGCTCCGACGCCGTGGCTCAACGGACTGCATACTATTTTC
Organism: Candidatus Omnitrophota bacterium; assembly: GCA_016928555.1. Classification (GTDB taxonomy): domain Bacteria; phylum Ratteibacteria; class UBA8468; order B48-G9; family JAFGKM01; genus JAFGKM01. The sequence continues at coordinate 17,720 of JAFGKM010000002.1, forward strand.
GGCCGAGTAATTTCAGGGCAGGACGTGGTTGAAGCAATAAGCAAGGCGGAGAGGGACAGGCAGGATATGCCTCTTAAAGCCGTACTGTTGAAGCGCGTTGAAATTATTGAAAAGTAAAATGAATTATTTTTCCGTATTCATCATATCTTTCACCATTGCGCTTTCAGGAGCAATGGCTCCCGGCCCTCTGCTGGCGGCGGTTATCTCGGGAAGCCTTAAAGACGGCTTCAAAACTGGCCCTCTGGTAATTCTCGGGCATGCAGTTCTTGAGTTATGCGTTGTTGCCTTGCTGGTTATGGGACTGGGAAGATTTATAAACACTCCGGGCGTTATCAGAGCCATATCGGCCGCAGGCGCAATTATTCTCGTCTGGTTCGGTACAGGCATACTGCGTTCTATTCCCAAAGCGTCTGTTTATCCGGCTGCCGCCGGCTCAACTAAATCCTCAAACATTTTTCTGCAGGGGATAACAATGAGCCTTGCAAACCCCTACTGGGCGGTGTGGTGGCTGACTATCGGACTGGGTCTGCTTTTATCGGCAGGAAAGGGCGGCCTTTCATACGTTATCTTTTTCTTTGCCGGCCATATTTTTGCCGATCTTGGCTGGTACAGTTTTGTTTCTTTCAGCGTCAGTAAAGGAAGAAGATTTATCTCCCCGCGATTTTACAGGGCATTGCTCGGGATATGCGCGGCTGCAGTGATATTGTTCGGAGTATATTTCGGAGTAAAAGCTCTGGTGTCCCGGCCGCTGTTTTTATCCCTGCAAAAGTATAATTATGCGTGTTATCAGAGAAGCCGCAAGTAAAGAAAACAGAAGCATGTATCCGAGACAGATTAATACCGCCGTCTTGCTTCTCGCGGAGCTTCTCATAACGGAAGAAAGGTTTGTGGTAAAAACGGCGAGAAGAGATATAACCCATATTGCCAACCCCATGAAAAAGAAGACCTGTATGTCCATTCTCCTCCTTTACCCCGAGTCCTTTGAAAAGCGTGAAATGACACCTTTTGTCATTCCTGCGCGTTTTAGGCAGGAATCCATCACCCTTCTTCTCTCAGGATCCCTGCCAACTATCAGCAGGGATGACATAAACCGTCACTTTTAGCATCTCACTTTTCACAATCTCAAGCGAGTGGTTTTGTTTCCTTCTTTTATTATATGCCCCTTTCCCGTTTTGTCAATCTTTCATATTGACTGAAGTTGAAAAAGAGAAGAGGGTGGAGTATAATTTAATCTGATAAAGACAGCCGGAGTGGTGGAGCCGAAGCCCGTAATTGCCCGGTTTCGCACTCTCAGAGCTGTCGGGGCTGAGACCGTGCGTCGCTTATCTTCTTAGACGCACAACTGTAACTCAGGATGCCAATGTTGACAGTTCAGTGCGAAGAGTTAGACGTAACTGTTTAGATAGCCGGAGTGGTGGAATGGCAGACGCGCCGGACTCAAAATCCGGTGAGGGCAACCTCGTGAGGGTTCAACTCCCTCCTCCGGCACGGGAGGCGGGGTCAACTCTTGACACTTGACATATTATTTGAGAAATATTGTTATAAGAGGCAGATAGGAAGGTGTTTTGTCAAGTGTCAAGAGTTGACCCCAATAATGGAAGATGATAAAAAAAGACATAGTTGAAGCGGTGGCGGAGAAGACCGGCCTGAATAGGTCTCTTGTAAAGGAAATATCGGATAAATTTCTTGTAATCCTTTCACAGGCGTTGAAGGACGGTAAAAGGGTTGAACTGCGCGGATTCGGAGTTTTTGAAGTGAAAAAGGTTAAGGGAAAAAAGGGGAGAAATCCTAAAACAGGGGAAGAGGTTTTTATCCCTGCGCGCAACAAGGTTGTTTTCAAGGTTACAAAGCTGTATAAAAAAGGGGAAAAGGCAGAAAAGGGAGGACAAAAAGATGAACTTTTTTAAATGCATGTTCTTTGTATTATTAACACTGATAATGCTGTCGCTTGCCGCATGCACGTTTAAAGCAGATTTGAGAAATCCCTGGGAGAAGAGCAGTAAATGCACAACAGGGATTTTATTCTCTTAAAACTTATCCTGCATACAAAAGAAAAAAACAGGCAAAATAAACGGTTCCTGTTTTTTTCTGAGCTGTCCGAAATTACCTTGGCAGTTCGCTCGGCAATTCAAAAGGCAGTTCGGAGATGTTGGTCGGCTGATAAATATAAAGATATTCATTCAGCTTGTTCGGGCTCGGCCCTCCGACTGTCTTCTGCCACTGTCCGACCACATAGTAGTAATATGCTCCCAGGCCGAAAAGAATCAGCGAGAGTATAAAAAATACTATGCCCTTCTTTTTGTTTATTTCGGAAATCATCATCGCCAGAAAAAAACCAAGAAAACTTAAACCTATTACTGCCAGCGCCATCAAATAGCCCATTTCAAATTCCATCATTCCTCCCGGTTGGTGTGTGTTCTTATTTTACTCTCCAAGTTCATATTTTACAAATCTTTTCACTTTTATGTTTTCGCCCAGCTTGCCTATCTTGGATTCTATGTATTCTTTTACCGTGATTTCTTCGTCTTTAATGAACAGCTGTTCAAGCAGTACGTTCGCTTTATAAAAGTCCTGCATTTTGCCTTCCACTATCTTGTCTATCACCGCAGGCGGTTTGTTCTTAAACTGCTCCTTATAGATTTCCCGTTCCTGAGCCAGCGTCTCTTCCGGGACAGATTCTTTGTCCACCCACCTGGGGTCTGAAGCGGTTATCTGAAGCGTAAGGTTTTTTACAAGCTCCTTAAATTCGTCATTGCGCGCCACAAAATCGCTTTCGGTATTCACCTCTATTAAGACGCCTATTTTATTATTGATGTGGACATAGGAGCCGATAATACCCTCTTTCGTTTCCCTCCCGGCCTTTTTCTGGGATATAATCATGCCTCTTTTCTTCAGTATGACCAGCGCTTTTTCCTTGTCTCCGTCTGCCTCTTCAAGCGCTTTCTTGCACTCAATCACGCTTGCGGCGGTTTTATCCCTTATTTCTTTTACGAGCGATACGTCAAGTTTCATTTTTTTCCGGCTCCTCCTCCGTTTTTTTTTCCTTCGCTTTTTTCCTAACAGGAGCTTTTTTGCCCGCATCCTCCGCCTCTTCCGTTTTTTCTTCTCCGGGTACAGGTTCTTCTCCCAGTTTCGCTTTTTCCTGTTCGGTTACCGGTACCTGGTATTGCCCTGAAGCCTTTCCTTCCGCCACGCATTCGGAAAGTTTCGAAAGAATCAGGCTGACGGATTTGAGTCCGTCGTCATTTGCCGGTATGGGATAATCCAGAAGATCGGGGTTGCTGTTGGTGTCAACTATCCCGACGATTTTTATCCCGACTTTTTTGGCTTCCCTGATTATGTTGATTTCTTTTCTGACGTCAACTACCACAATAATGTCAGGGTATTTATTAAGGTTCCTTATCCCCGCGAATTTCTTGAGCAGGTTTCCTTTTTCTTTCAGTAAAAGAGAGGCTTCCTTCTTTGTGTAAAGCGATAGTTTACCGCTGTTTTCCAGTTCTTCTATTTCATCCAGCCGTCCTATTCTTTTTCTTATCTCGTTGAAGTTGGTGAGCGTTCCGCCTATCCACCTGTAATCCACGTAAGGCATTCCGCATTTATCAGCGGATTCTTTTATGGGCGCCTGCGCCTGCTTTTTCGTGCCGACAAAGAGTATGGTTTTATTATCGGCCGCGGCTTTTTTGAGGAATTCCCCGGCTTCCTTTATCTTTTCAAGGCTTTTCTCTATGTCTATTATGTAAATCCCCTGCCGTTTTCCATAAAGAAAAGGCTTTATCCTCGGGTCAAACTGCCTTGTCGGATGCCCGAAATATACGCCGCTTTCCAAAAGCTCTTTTATAGTAACTTCCATGTTTTTCCTTTCCGTAAGTTATTTGCAGATTTTGATATTAAACTTCTATATATTTTAAACAAAAAAAGGCTAATGTCAAATTGAAGTTGATATTATACCAGAAAAAATTGTAAAATCAACATTAGGTTTCATTATACGCTAAACTCCGCATTGCATATGCCGGAGTTACGGGGAAAAGGAGGGCTATGAAGAGAGTGAAAGATTTTATGGTCGGGGGGGTGCCGGCGCTCAACGAACAGACGTCCATCAGGGAAATCCTCGAGCTCTTCTCGGACACTCACCATAACATTCTCCCTGTCGTAAACAGGGCGGGAAAAGTTACGGGGCTGATAAGCCTTGAAGAATTGCTTGACGACCTGCTTTTTTCAAGGGAGGAGGTTGCCATCCTTGAAAAAGTGTCTTTTTTTGCCGATTTCCTCACCGATATCGTTGAAAACGTGGATTACATTTCCCCTCTTGTGGTAGCCAAAGACGTAATGCAGTCAACCGTTTTTTCCGTTAAGGAAGACGAGTCTATGCTTAAAGCGGCGGTTTTGATGAAGAAAAAAAACGTTCACAGACTGATAGTTGTTAACGCGGACAACGTTCCCGTAGGCTATGTCTCCAGAAATGAAATTTGCAAGGCATTTTTGATTTAAGGAAGGAGTAATGGATATCAAGGCGGTAATAAGCATCGCAGTTTTTATCTTGTGCTATTTCTTAATAGCGGTTGAAAAATCACCAAGGGTTTACACCGCCCTTTCCGGGACGGTTCTTCTTATCCTGTTTAAGGTTTATACCCCGAAAGAAGTCGCTCTTTATGTGGACTGGGAGACTATAGGCTTCCTTTTCGGAATCTTTACTATTGTCAAAATAATTGAAGAATCGGGATTTTTCAATTACTTCTCTCTTCTGATTGCCAGAAAACTTGATTTTAACCCCGTGAAAATCTTCGTATTCTTCCCCTTAATGGCATGTTTTTTGTCAGGGTTCATTGATTCCATAAGTGTTATAGTTTTTCTGGCGCCTCTCACCTACGCTCTGAGCAAGATACTCAAGTTTGACCCTGTGCCTTATATTATTGCGGAGATTTGCATGGCCAACGTGGGAGGGGCAGGGACGTTGATGGGCGACCCTCCAAACGTCGTGCTTGGTTCCATGTTCAATCTGGGATTCACGGATTTTGTAAAACATAACTGGATTTTGAGCATGCTCGGCGCATCGGGGGCAATAGGCGTTTTATACGGGATGCACAGGAAGGAACTGCTGAAGCTCAATCAAAAGATGCAAAAAGCCGAGTTGAAAAAACTTGTGCCGGAAGAGGCGATAGAAGACAGATTCCTTATGAAAATCGGCCTGATCGGGCTTCTCACAACGGTGTTACTGCTTATCCTCCGGGATTTCATCACCGATGTCATGCCTTTGAATATTGCGCTTACAAGCCTTATCCCGGCATTCACGATACTTTCTACCAAGGGAAACAATCCCAAACTGAAAAACATTTTCAGACAGATAGATATTGAAACACTTATGTTTCTTACCGGCCTTTTTGTTATTGTGGGAGCGCTGGAAAAGACCGGAGTTATGAAGATGCTTGCCATGTCGGTGAGCGGGTTTGCAGACCATGCGGTAAAGATGACCGCCGTGCTTTTCTGGGGAGGTGCGGTGACAAGCAGCGTGATAGACAATGTTCCCGAAGCAATAAGCATAGGATATCTTATCAAGAACCTTGCGCCCGCGCTGTCTTATTCTTTTGCGCTGTTAATCTGGGCGGCGAGCCTCGGGCTTGATATAGGCGGTAATTTCACTCCCATAGGAGCGAGTGCAAATGTGGTCGGCTATTCATTTATGCAAGGGCATCATGTGAAAATAGGATGGGTAAGATGGATTAAGCTTTCTTTCCTGCCTACTCTTGTTGCTCTTTTGATATGCTGGGCAGGGCTATTTGTTAAATACAAGATAGGATTTTATTGATGAGATAATCAGCAATGCGAGTATGACAATCCAGTTTAAATGCTCTTTGTTATTCAAAACCTGTTTCCATGAAAAATCACGGATTTTCACTCTTTTCATGGCAGGAATAAATACAGGAACCCTCTTTCTGTATGAAAGATACTCTTCTCCGAATTTATCCGTCAGAAACGCTTCTTCCGTGAGAATTGCGGGTATATAAGCCAGCGGGAAAAAAACAAGAAAATAGAGGAATATAAATATATTTTTGGATACAATGACCAGACCCGCGGATATCAAAAAACTTCCAAGGTAAAGGGGATTTCTGCACATGCCGTAGAGTCCGGTGTCCGTCAGGACCTCGTTTTTTTTTATGGTCCCGGCTGAATGCGTACGGATGAATTCGCCGGCGAGTATAAAGGGTGTTCCTGCCAGTATGTTCAAATATCCGCCTTTGCCCAGTACTCCAACAAGGATAAAGAACAGCCAGTTGAACATCGTTCTTTTTTCCGCGAATTTTACAAGGAAACAAGTTCTATTTTTCCCCATGCGAATAATTCCTTTCCCTTTATTATGAGTATGCCGTCAATAAACGGGAATTTTTTAAGTTCTTCTTCAATCAGCCTTCCTTCGATGTTTTCCCCCGTTATCAGGTTTCCAAAATAAGTTGCGGCTCCGTCCGCAAAAGCTGCGGAGCCGGAAAGCACGGTTACCGCATCCGCTTTCCCGCAGCTGAAGGAATGTCCCACAGTCCCGCTTGACGTGGCGATTCCGGAAGGCGTATACCCGCCCTTTACCCGCAGGCCGATTTTGAGCGAAAGAGGGGAACTGCCGGCATAAATTCCTACGGTAAAGTCCCTGTGCATAACTGCGAAAATATCACCCCCGTTTTCTATGAAAACCTGTTTTGTCAACGGAATTATTCTCCTGCCGGTTATTTCGGCAATTGCTCCTGCAACAGACGCCATCGGTCCGGTGTATGTCATTTTTGACGAATCGCACATGAGACGAATTATTTCATCGCTGTTTTCTGCCTGCAGGGGCGAGAACGAAGTGTAGAATTCAGGATGGCTCTTAATGTAATTTTTTATGGCAGCCCGCTGTTTTATTACTTCCTCCCCAACCTCTTTTTTCAGGTTTCTTTCCGCCATTACGAGGAGGTCTGTTTCCTCAACCCTTACCTGAAATTTCTCCAGTTCCGCATTATCTGCAATATCCCTGTAAAACCTCTCTATGTTTATATTTTCCCGCATGTTTTTTTTCTTTATTATAGCACAGATTTTGTTGCAGATAATAGGCAAATGCTGTAAACTGTATTAATAATTGTGAAAAGCGACGGTTTATGTCATCCCTGCGGATAGCAGGCAGGGATCCAGAGAGAAGAAGGGTGATGGATTCCTGCCTAAAACGTGCAGGAATGACAAAAGCGTCATTTCACGCTTTTACAAGGAGTATTAAAATGGGATACATGTGGGCAGGCAGGTTTAAAGGGAAGGTTGAAAGCCGCGTTATTGATTTCACTTCTTCTCTGGATATAGACAAAAGGCTTGCGCTGTATGATATAAAGGGAAGCATAGCCCATGCGAAAATGCTTGCAAAATGCGGAATTGTAACCGCAAAAGAAGGCAGGAATATAGCCGTCGGACTTGAAAAGATAAAGGAAGAGATAGAGAAAAACAGGTTCAGGTTCAAACCGTCCGACGAGGATATACATACGGCTGTGGAAAGGCGGCTGACGGAAATTGCGGGCAGGGACGGGGAGAGGCTTCATACCGCACGTTCAAGAAATGACCAGATAGTCCTTGATGAGAGGCTGTTTTTGAAGGACGTTATAAAAGAGATTTCAGGGGGAATAAAAGGTTTGCAGAAGGCGCTGGTTGCAAAGGCGGAAGAGGTTTTCCCCTGCATTATGCCCGCGTATACTCATTTACAGCAGAGCCAGCCGGTACTTGCTTCCCATTATTTCCTCGCTTATACAGAGATGCTTGAGAGGGATAAGCAACGCCTGGCGGACGCTTATAAAAGGGTGGACGTTCTGCCTTCCGGCGTATGCGCATGCTGCGGAACGTCTCTGCCCGTTGACAGGGAGTATCTCGCCGGGCTTCTCGGTTTTTCGGGGATTTCGCGCAACAGCCTTGATACCGTAGCCTCACGCGATTTCCTGCTTGAGCCTGCAGGCGCCTGCGCCGTGCTCATGCTGAATCTCTCAAGGTTTTCTGAAGATATTATCATCTGGAGCACCTCCGAATTCGGGTTTGTCGAACTGCCCGACAGTTACTGCACGGGGTCAAGCATATTGCCCCAGAAGAAGAACCCCGACGTACTTGAACTGATAAGGGGAAGAGCCGCTTCATCCGCCGGTATGCTTGCCGGACTTATGGCTCTTCTGAAAGGACTTCCCCTTTCCTACAACAGGGATTTGCAGGAGGATAAACGGCTGGCTTTCGGGATATTTGAAGACGCGGCGGGTTCCCTCGGCATACTTGCGGATATCGTGCCGGCTCTTGCCTTCAACGGCAGGGCTGCGGAAAAAGCTCTTTCGGAGTTTACGCTTGCAACCGATGCGGCTGAATACCTTGTGAAAAAAGGAATTCCTTTCAGGCAGGCGCACGGAATCTGCGGCGCAATGGTAAGGTACTGCCTTGAAAAAAACAAGAGTGCGGCCGCTTTGGACATGAAAGAATGGAAAAGTTTTTCTCCGGAGTTTTCGGAGGACATAAAAAAGGTTCTGAATTTTAAGGGTTCCGTCAGGGCAAAATCCTCGTACGGCGGAACCTCCCCGGAACTTGTAAAAAAGGAGATAAGCAGATGGAGGAAGGCGCTGAAGTGATTTTTGACGGATTTTTCGGATACAGGAAAGGGATTTTTTATGCGGAGGGGGAATCCGCAAATGATATTGCGGCCAAATACGGAACGCCGTGCTACGTTTACAGCAGAAATTCACTGCTTTCAAGGATAAAAAGTTTTAAAAGCGCTTTCAGCGCCGTTAATTCTCTCATCTGCTATTCCGTCAAGGCGAATTCAAACCGTTCCATACTGCGCCTTATGAAAGAAAGCGGGTTGGGAGCGGACGTGGTTTCGGGCGGGGAACTGCGCAGGGCATTGCTTGCAGGTTTTACTCCCGGAAGGATAGTTTTCGCGGGCGTCGGTAAAAAAGATGACGAGATTGAACTGGGAATAAAGAAGAAAATATATTGTTTCAATATTGAAAACGAGGAAGAAATAGGGCTTATTGAAAAACATGCAAGAAGATACCGCAGAAAAAATGTTTTGTGCAGTCTGCGGCTTAACCTTGATATAGACGTAGATACCCACCATTACGTCAAAACTTCAAAGAAGGAGACAAAATTCGGGCTTGATGTTATCGCGGCGGCAGGGATTATTAAAAAGAACCTGCGCAGTCCATACATATCTATAAAGGGACTGCACCTGCATCTCGGTTCGCAGCTTAAGGATGCTTCCCCTTACCTTAAAGCGCTCGCAAAAGTCAGAAGTTTTTCCGAGGATACGGGGTTTAATCCGGAAATAATAGATATAGGAGGCGGGTTCGGCATTAATTACTCCGAATGGGATGCAGTGAAAAAAATAGAAGATTTCGGGATTCCGATAACGGAACAGGTAAAGAAAATAGGGGTTAAGAAGCTTATTCTTGAGCCGGGCAGATACATCGTCGGAAATACGGCGGTCCTGCTCACCCGCGTTCTGTACGTCAAGAAGCGGCCGGAGAAGAATTTTATCATCACCGATGCAGGAATGAACGACCTTATAAGGCCGGCTTTCTACGGCAGTCACCACGGCGTGTTTCCAGTCAAAAAAACAGACGGCGCTATTAAAGCGGATATCGTGGGTCCCATCTGCGAAACGGGCGATTATCTCGCCAGGGATGCGCAGGCGCCTGAAAACATCAAAAGCGGAGACCTCCTTGCAATAGGAAGCGCAGGGGCTTACTGTTTCAGCATGTCGTCAAACTACAACAGCAGGACGAGGCCCTGCGAGGTAATGGTAGACGGCAAAAAGAGTTTCATAATAAGAAAACGGGAAGCTTACGGCGATTTATGGCGCGGCGAGGTTTGAAAAATTCGCGCTTTCAAAAACAGTGCCTTTGCCGTCTATAAGCATGACCTCGACGTTTTCCATGCCTTCGGCCAGTTCAATGCTCTCTTCAACGCCGAGAACGTAAAAGGCCGTGGCTAATGCGTCGGCAGTTGCGGCATCGCGGGCCACAACCGTCACTCCTGCAGGAAAGTCCTGGACGCTTTTCCCCGTTTTCGGATTCACTATATGCCCGTATTTTTCCCCTTTTATCATAAGGTGTCTTTCATAATCCCCTGATGTGGCTATACCGCATTCTGTCACATGGATGATTTTTTTGACGGCGTCTTTTTTAAAAGGGTCCTGAATTCCGATACTCCATTTTCCGCCTTTTGGATTTTTACCGAAGCAGTAGATGTCTCCTCCCGCGTTGATAAGAGCGTTTTCGACGCCTTTATCCTTAAGAAACCCGGCCGTTTTGTCTACAATATATCCTTTTGCTATACCTCCCATATCTATCTCGCAGGGGATTTCCACCGTTCTGCCTTTTATTTCTATCTTCTGCCATCCTATCCTATTTACAGTTTCTCCTATCCTGATATCAGACGGAGGTATGCCTTCTTTTTCTGCATTTCTGTAAAGGTTAATAAGGGGCAGGACGGTAATGTCAAAGGCGCCTTCCGTTGCACTGCTTATCTCAATGCTTTTCTTTATTAGAAAAAGGAGACCATCTGAAACCTGCATCCGTCGGAGGTTATTCAGTCTGTTTATTTCGCTTTCCGTGCCGTAAATGCTGAATTTTCTTTCAAGCTCCTTTATTTTGCCGAAAGATTCATCCAGCAGTTTTTCGCAGCCCTTGCTTTTTTCTATGGTGATTTTAACAAACGTACCCATCGCCGGTTCTTCCCTGAAAACAAAACCCGTAGCGGCGGATTTGTGCGTTACAAGCAAAATTATGAAAGCTAAGAATGCAGGCACGACGCAAAATATTGCTTTTATTTTCATTTTTTGTCCTGATGCGGGCGGGATATATTATATCACAGGCATGGAGCGGCGGTTAAACGGAAAAGGGGAGGGCGTTTATTCCCTCCCCCGTCCTTTATTACTGGATGTTGACCTTGATTTCTTTTTTCTTTTCCTCCGGCGCCTTTGGAAGGACAATTTCCAGCACGCCGTCTTTGTAGGAAGCGGTTATTTTATCCCTGTCTATTGACCAAGGGATTTCCACGCTTCTTGCAAAAGACCCTTCTCTTATCTCTTTCCTGTAATAATTCTCCTTTTTCTCCTCTTGTGTTTCAGATTTCCTGCCGGACAAAGTCAGGATGTCATCTGCGAGGGAAACGGATATTTCGTCTTTCTTCAGTCCCGGGAGTTCGGCTTTTACGAAAACATTGTCCTTGTCCTCGCATACGTCTACGGCCGGAACTTTTGCCTGCGCCTCCCATATCCCTGCGCCCGGTTTAAACATTCCCTCAACTATTCTGTCAAAATCGTCCCTGACATCCAGCAATTCCCTGAAAGGATTCCATTTTGTAATCTTGTCCATATCAGACACCTCCTTTTTCTTTTCCCGATACAATTAGATGTGCCGGATGCGGCGGAGGTTTCATGCAGCGGAAAAGACGAAGTCCTTTCAGGCAGACGTTCTATTTCATTTAATTGCCTGCCGGACTTTTTTCAGCAGAGCTTCTTCGTCAGGAATGTCTGCGGTGTCTATTTTAACGTCCATAAAAGCGTCTATGAAAACCCTCATAAGAGTATTCTTTGTTATCCTTTCCTCCCGGAATTCCGGAGCTCTGTTTTTCTGTATGTCCCTTATGAGTTTTTCGAGGAACTCCAGCTGGTCTTCCCTGAGCAGTGAAGTAAGCCGTATGTCAAAGGTTTTATATTTCGGAAGTTTGCCGTGCTCCTTTTTTTTCTTTGCCGACAGGTGAAGTTCAACCTCTTTTTCAACGGAACTTCTTTCTGCGGATTCGGATGTGGAATTTATCCATTTTAAAGGGTCTCTTCCAAGGCCGGTTTTTTTCATTTTGATTTCTCCTGCCGCAGTATCTCGGCTGCGAGTCTTCTGTAGTCTTCTTCGCCGTGGCTTCCGGGAGCAAAATCCTTTATCGTCTTTCCAAAGCCCGGGGCTTCGGCCAGCCGCACGTTTTCTCTTATTTTCGTTTTGAAAATCTTGTTTTTAAAATGACCTTTGACCTTGTCAGCAACATCCCTGCATATATTTTTTCTTGCATCATACATTGTTATTATTATGCCGGTTATCTCAATACCCCTGTTCAGGCGGTTTTTCACTATATCTATCGTCTGCATTAATTTTGTCAGGCCTTCAAGCGCAAAGAATTCCGCCTGTATGGGTATGAATATTTCATCCGCCGTTGTCAGGGCGTTGAGCGTCAGCAGCCCGAGAGAGGGCGGGCAGTCTATTAATATGTAATCAAAATCCACTTTGCTTTTCTTAAGCGCATCCCTGAGGATTATTTCCCTGCCAATCTCGTTGACAAGCTCTATTTCGGCGCTTGCAAGCTCTATGTTTGCCGGTGCGATAAAGAGATTTTTTTCATAAGTGGGAAGCAGTACTTCCTTTGCGGGAATCTTTTTAATGAGTATCTCGTATACGGAATTTTTTATCTCCGGCGGCTCAAAACCAAGATGAATTGTTGTATGAGACTGCGGGTCCAGGTCTATAAGCAGGACTTTTTTCCCTTTCTGGGCAAGGAATGCTCCTATGTTTACCACTGTTGTCGTTTTTCCCGAACCGCCTTTCTGGTTTATGACCGCTATCTTCCTCATTGATGCCCCCCTTTGTCCCGCTTGCCCCGGGTTTTTCCGGAGAACTGACGCTTTTATCATTGCGAGCCGGAAAAGATTGCCCCCCCACCTATCTTCCTCCCCCTCGAGGGGGGAGGGTGCTGGTGCGAAGAATAATGAGCACC
>JAFGKM010000038.1 GCA_016928555.1 Candidatus Omnitrophota bacterium
AAAACGCAGGCAACGGCAAAAGAAATAAAACCATTCATAATATTTTATCCGAACAAAAACTTCGCAAAGTATTCCATAAATGCAATCATATCATATGTTTCAATACCTCTTGCCGAGAGTGAAATCAAACAGGCGACGGCAGGACATATTGCTTCGGAAGCGGAGATAATAAAACTTTACGATGAAAAATTCAAGGCTTTCCATGGGTTCAGCGAAGAAGAAGTAAAAAAAATAAAAAACGAAGTCCGGTTGGAAAAGGTGCTTGCCCCTTATCTTCCCATCAAAAATAGCGGAGAGGGGATTTTTACACTGACGACATCACAGTATCGTTTTCAAGACTCAATTTTCCCTGTATCGATAAAAATTTTAGGAGAGGAAATACTTTCAGATGCAATAACGCTGGATATTTCTCTGGCAGAAGGCAGTATTAACCCGGAATCGGACAAGCCGCGGTTTAAATGCAGTGAAAGCGAAGTAATTCTTGAGCAGGATATAAATTACGGAGAAGGATTGAAAGTAAGCATTAATGGAATTCTCTCTTACGACGGTATGATGATATTTTCAATTAAATTTTCTGCGCCGGAAGCCGTAGAGATAAAAAGTGTTACGTTCAGGGTGCCTCTCAGCGCGAAAATTGCAAAATATGCAAGATACGGCAGTTTCGGCGATATCGTTCCCGGCAGCAAGCCCGCCCAGTATAGTGGAAGACGTTACGAATCCATAGATTATGGGTTCGGTCCCATACCTCCTGCCGGAGAAAAGGTAGAGGTAAAGTATGCGCTCCTCTCCGGCAGATGGAAAAACGGATGGAATCCGAGGATATGGGATGAAAATCATCCTGTTATATGGGAATGGACGCAGGAAAGAGGATTGCACCTGGCTGAGCTCTGGGTGGGAGACGAGCAAAAGGGACTCAGGTGGATAAGCGAAAGTCCAAGGGGCTGGCATTACGAAAAAAACGATACGACATGCATGCTTGAAAAAAAAGGAGATTCAATACTGGCAAGCAGAATGTTCATAACAAAGCCGTTAAGAATTCAGGGAGAAAGAGAAATACAGTTCGCAATTCAGGCTCTTCCGCCCAAACATGTGAGAGAGGACTGGTTCACATTAAAGGTTGCTTCCCCACTGTTCAATAAAGAACTTGCCGGGAAAATATATGAATCACTCGGCGAAGAAGAGAGAAAATTCCCTGTTTTTGACTATCGCAAAACCGGTGAATTATCGCCATCCTTCCCTCACAACTGGTGTATAGGACACGGAACACCAAGGGCCGAAAACCCCGATGCTTTCAGGAAAGATTCTGCAATACTTGAGTATTTCGGCCGGCGTCTTCTTCCATACATGGCACCAACACACATAGCAGTCAACACTCCGGAAGGTTATTTCTATACAGTTAAAACGGAAGAGTGGGCAATCAAACCCCGTTACGCGTGGCTTGCAAAATCAATAGACCCTGCTGAAATACGCGGCTCAATAGTCAAGGTATGCGTAAACAGTTTTTATTCGGAATTCATGGCGTCTGATATAGGAAAATTTATTGATGATTACGGAATCAGCGGTCTTTATTTCGATAATTGCACTCCGGGAGGATGTGTAAACACTGAACACGGATGCGGCTATAAAAATGACACCGGTGAGATAAGACCTACCGTTCCTTTTTTTGCGCTGAGGAAATACTTCATGATGGTCAGGAATGAATTCCTTAAAAGAGGGAAAGAACCCCTGATATTCTGTCACGCAGGTGTTCTCCCTTCCGAACTCTCTTTTGTTGACTGCGTCCTTTCCGGAGAAGGGCTGTACGGGCTGGACCTTTCTGAAAACGTTTCATTGGAAGAATTCAGAGCTTACATGATAGGGCCAAACCAGACGGGGGCAGTATATTTCTTCCTGCCGCAGGCGCTTGGAGTCGATCCTAAAGAAGCTATGAAAGAAGAAACAGTCCGCAGGTCACTGGCTATGACGCTTATTCACGGGACGCAAATCTGGCCCGGTTTCTGCCATATGGGGCCGGTGGCCAAATCCAGAGAAGTATTGGGAAGGCTGGAAGAGGAAAAAGTCAGGTTTTTACCTTACTGGGAGTGGATTGATATCAACACGGAACTCAATAAAAAAAAGGTTTATGCTTCTATCTATCTGCAGTCAAGCCGGGCTGTGCTGGCAATATCCAATCTTTCACAAGATGATATAGATGTATCAATCCCGCGTGCATTGATAGAAGCCGTTTTTCCGGGACTGCAGTCAGTTAAGGACGTAATGGACTATTTCCCTGTAGATGTGGACAATGAATATCTACTGTTAAGATTACCAGGGAAAGATTTTCGCCTTCTGCTGCTGGAAAACAATCTTGTTGTAACTGACGGTCAGGAAAATACCGGCGGCTGGAAAACTTTCCGAAGGCCAGGTGAAAATGCCGCTGTTATGCACCTTTCCGAAGAAGAAGCGCGGTCAGGTTCTGATTCTCTCAAGGTGACAATCCCTGTTACAATGCAAACACAGGGGGTGCAACGTGTAATTAAGGTAACTCCCGGGCAACGTTATCGAATAACTGCATATGCAAAAGGAGAAGGAGAGATACAGATTTCTGCCGAAGGGCAGAGTGGATGTATTGACGGAAACCCTGTTAAACTTACATCGCAATGGCAAAAACTGAGTGCCAGTTTATATGTAAAAGACAGCATTCTTGCTCCGTCAGTTATCAATGTTTTTGGAAGCCCATGGCATCCTGCCAATCTTGAAAAGGAACACAAGTCTTTTTCTTTTTTCATTGATGACTTCCAGGTGGAACAGGAACCGGTTCTAACTTTCCCTGAGGTTAATATTCCAGCCATGAAATTCAGTGCGGTAAATTATTGTTTGAAAGTGCCAAACGCCGCAATTATAAATGACCCGTCCGGAATTTCCTTTGTTGAAACAAGAAATGGGTTTGATTTTGTCCGGAAGATACCATATCCTCAGACATCCAAGCCTGTATACATATACCTGAAGCTTTTTGTGGAAGAGAAAGACTCCAGGACTGTAATCAAGGTCGTTTCTTATCAGCCGGGGCAGAAGGGAGAGCCCGTTTTCTGTTCAAGAATATCCTCTGTAAAGGAATGGGTATGGCTTAAAACCGGGCCCTTCACGCCGGGCGAGATTGCTGAAAAGGAATTTGCTGTTTCATATTATGGCTCTGCACCAAAAGCAAGATTAAGCGCTATTGTTGTAACTACCATGGATAATCTGACAGAGCAGGAAATGGAAGATGCCCAAATGTATAAGGACGGTTATCAATAAAGATAATCCAAACATGGAAAGGAGATGAGATAATGAACCAGAAATTAAAACTGGCAGTATTGGTGATTGTTATTGTTATAGCGATAGGTTTTATGATAAAACAGTTTCAGCCTAAGAAAATTTCAACTCCGCCCGATACTGTAGAAGAAATCTTGGTAGATGTCAAGGCAAACAAACTTTTCTTAAAATCTGTTAAGATCGGAACAGGTGCATATCCGACAACCTCTCCGTTCAGCGAGGGAAATAATGCTTATCTTGCAGTTCAGTGTGCCGATTGCAAGGCGCTATTTGCAGTTCAAGGTCAACCTCCAATGGAGGGACCGTTCGATCTGGAAATTTGGACTCCCGCATGTCCTGTATGCGGCAGTAAAAATTTTCTTCCTAAACCTGAGTTCCCTGCAGGAAAGAAAAGCGTGGATCTGCCCGGACCTGTACATGTAGTAAAGTTGCCACTGAAAAAATAGTAAAGATATTCAGATTGCGGAATAATTTTAACGAATTTGAATATTTTAAGTGAGGTAGATTATGATTCGCATGGGAATTATCGGATGCGGGGCAATGGGCTCCAATCATGCTCGTTATCTTAATGAGTTAACTTCTGACGGAATGATCATTTCTGCTGCGGTTGATATTGAC
This sequence comes from Candidatus Omnitrophota bacterium, assembly GCA_016928555.1. Lineage (GTDB taxonomy): Bacteria > Ratteibacteria > UBA8468 > B48-G9 > JAFGKM01 > JAFGKM01. The sequence goes on from JAFGKM010000038.1 coordinate 3,913, forward strand.
AGAAGTAAAGCGGAAAAGACCGTTAAATATCTTAAGAATGCGAAAGCATCCACTGATTTAAGGTCTGTTCTTAATGAAATGGATGCTGTTCTGATAAGTCTTCCTCACAATCTGCATCACTCTGTAGGTATGGAGTGCTTGAAGGCAGGAAAACATGTCCTTATGGAAAAACCATTAGCAATGACGGAGAAAGAATGTTTGGAACTGATAGAAACTGCAAAAGAATACAACCTTATTCTCATGACTGCATACTGTGTTCGCTATCATCCGCTGGTGGTGAGGCTGAAAGAACTTCTGGATGCACAGGCATACGGAAAACTTTTCAATATATCCGTTTGGACCGAGCAATATACAAACTGGACCTTGCACTTTCCCCCTGAAAGTCGTCGCGGCAGTGCTGCCGTACTCGGCGGAGGGCAATTGTTTAGCCACGGTTGTCACTATATAGATATTCTTCTGTGGTACCTGGGTGCACCGGAAAAAGGATTTCATTTGGGAACAAACTACGGTACTCCGTGGATGGAAAAAGAAGGTACCAGTCATGTGGCAATCAAGTTTGAGAATGGTACTATGGGATATCATTTTGGCACATGGGGAGCAAAGGGAAGCAAACTATGCTATTCAATCCATGCCCACTGTACCGAAGGAATGCTGGAAGCTGACATAACAAATGGCAAATTGAGACTTATAACCGTAGGCAAGGGTGGCTGGCGCAGGCAAAAAAAAACACTTCTTATGGAATATCCCAGGGCAGAATTCAAGAAATATCATATGCTTGAAATAAAACATTTCTTGGATTGTGTGAAAACCGGCAGAAAACCGCTGACAGACGCTAGAAGCAGTCTTCAAAGTTTAAGAGTTATCTGGCGGTTATACGAAGCCGAACAACTGGGGGTAGTGGCTGACCTGCGCGGTTTGGGTTTAAACTAAACCTGACAAAGAGTACAGGAGATGTAAAAGTGATATAATAAATCCGGCAAAATCCAGATTGTAATGGAATGATACACATTAAGAATAGATAGATTAAAAGAGATGCAGCACTTGGCGAAAATAATATATGACTCAACTGGAAAAATTTACTGCTACAGTTCGGCATGAGCCTCATTCAGATTTTCTCTTTCATGCCAGTTTCACACCTGAACTGGCAAAAAGAATCAGAGAAAAATATGGATTGTCAGACAACGGAGAATTACGCCCGCTTTTTGGAATGTATGAAATGTTTGTCGTTCAGCCCAAAGAACCTGAAATAACAACTGCTACGGATTTTTCAAAGTATTTTGTAGATGTTGAAAAACCAAAAGGTTCTTTCATAAACAGAATTGGAGTTCTGGAGATCCCGGCGCATTTTTATCATTTTACCGGATATATAAGCCCTTTGCGCAACGTAAGAAAATTCAACGAACTTGAAGAGTTTTCTTTTCCGCCTGCGGAAGGTTTTGATGCATCGGGCATGAAAGGAAAAGTGAAGAAGGCGCACGAGGAAGGTAGAGTAGCTATGACATGGACAGGCCACATGTATGAATATGCATGGCAGGTGAGGGGATATGAACAATTTTTATTGGACATGGTTGATAATCCCGACTGGTGCGATTATATCCTTGACAGGTTCATGGAGAGAAATTTAAATATAGCCGTACTGGCCGCTAAAGCCGGCGTGGATATCATTACAACCGGTGATGATATTGCAAACCAAAATTCTCTCATGTTCTCAAAAAGCATGTGGCGGAATTTTATCCGTGACAAGTGGGCAAAAGTCTATGCTGCGGCAAGAGAGATTAAACCAGATATTAAGATATGGTATCACAGTGACGGCAACGTCATGGAAATTGTTCCGGAGATGATAGAAATAGGGTTGACCATTCTGAATCCAGTCCAGCCGGAATGTATGGATTTGGTAAAGTTGAAGAAGCAGTATGGAAAACAACTGGTTTTTGACGGCACAGTTGGAACACAGACAACCATGCCTTTTGGCTCTCCTGAGGAGGTAAAGAGAGTTGTAAGAGAAAGAAAAAAGGAACTCGGCTATGACGGAGCTTTAATACTTTCGCCAACGCATGTTTTGGAACCGGAAGTACCCATTGAAAATATAGAAGCCTTTATTTCTGCATGCAAAGAGGATAAATTTTGACTTTCTCAATGTCAACCTTAAACCCACAGAGAGAAAAAAATAATGCTGACTCCTAAGAAAAGAGTTGAAGCGGCTATAAGAGGCGAAAAGGCTGACAGAATACCTTTTACCATTTATGAGAATAAACTGCCGCAGTGTAGTGTTGAGAGACAACTAAGGAATGAAGGACTTTGCTTAGTGAATAGAAATTATAACGTAATTACAGCTTATTCTCCTAATGTTGTTCACGAATCATACGGCTATTACGAAAACGGCACGCGTTACAACAGGGATGTTTTTAAAACTCCGTTTGGCAAACTTTTCAGTGTACACAGGCCATCTGGAATTACATCATGGTGCGTCTCCCGCCTTTTTAAAACCCCGGAAGACTATAAGAAATTGTTGTTCATGGCAAAAGATGAGGTATTTAAACCGTGCTATGAGCGATTCCTGGCTGCAGAAAAATTGGTCGGTGAAGACGTAATATTGCGTGCAAACATCGGGTTAACTCCTTTGCATCGTGTTATAACACACTGGATGGGCGTGGAAACATTTGCCATAGAATGGGCGGACCGCAGAGATGAAATAGAGAAATTGTGCGATGCGCTGACCGAAAAATTACGTATCATATTTCCGATTGTAGCCAAATCTCCCGCTCTGCATGCAAACTTTGGAGGCAATGAAACCGGCAATGTTATGGGGAGAGAACGGTTTCAAAAATATGTTATTCCTCTTTATAACGAAGCAGGTGAAATCTTCAAAAAAAACGGCAAATTTCTCGGAGCACATCTTGACGGGAATAATAAAGTGTGGGCTGATCTTGTTGCTGACAGCGGCCTTGACTATATTGAAGCTTTTTCCCCTTCGCCGGATTCCGATATGACGATTTCAGATGCCTTTAAGGTGTGGAACAAGAAACTTCTCTGGATAAACTTCCCATCCTCTCTTCATCTTGCCACGCATGAAAAGATCAAAACAGAAACAAGAAAGATTATTGGAGAATCTCTGCCTGATAAAAGACTTATAATAGGAATTACGGAAGATATTCCTGAAGAAAGATGGCAGGGAAACCTGCTTGCCATGTCTGAAGTTATAAATAAAGGCAGCCTTGATTTTTGACTGCTTGATATTGTATCCAAATTTTATTATTCCCATGGACCGCTGTATCTTACTGCAAATTACCAAGTGATAAATTTTTCAACCATAAAAAATTATGCCGGTTATCCTCTTTTTCATCCTCATCCCCCCAACCCTCTCCCTTCAAGGGAGAGGCAACCTGGTGTGTTTTTAATTTTTGAACGACAGGAAAAGATATCAATTTGATTGTTTTTTTTCAATGGTGTATAATTATCGGATTAAACAAAGTCAGGGAAAAGCGGCAAAGCATTTTGGAATCGTGCTTCCTGAAAAACACAAAAACAAAATCCGGACTCGCCGCCGCTTGTCTGTTCGGAATTATGGAGGACAACATGGTGAAGATAGGAGTTAATGGCTTCGGAAGGATAGGAAGGCTGGTTTTAAGGGCGGCGCTGGAAAAAAAGTATCCCGGGATAGAATTCGTCGCATTCAACGATATTGCCGACGCAAAAACCCTTGCGCATCTTTTCAAGTATGATTCCAACTACGGCATATACCCCGGGGATGTTTCCGCAAAAGACAACGCGGTGGTTGTTGACGGCAGAGAATACAAGGTTTTTGCAGAAAGAGACCCGAAGAACCTGCCGTGGAAGAGCCTGGGCGTTGACATAGTCGTGGAGTCAACCGGGCTGTTCACGGATGCCGCAAAAGCAAAAGCCCACATTGAAGCGGGAGCGAAAAAGGTGCTTATTTCCGCTCCGGGAAAGGGCGAAGACGTAACTATAGTGCTGGGCGCAAATGAAAAGGATTACGACCCGGCAAAACACAATATAATATCAAACGCTTCCTGCACCACAAACTGTCTCGCTCCGCTGGCAAAGGTGCTTGTTGACAGCTTCGGGGTAAAGATGGGGCTGATGACAACCATACACGCATATACGAACGACCAGAAAATAATGGACGCTCCGCATAAAGACCTGCGCAGGGCGAGGTCCGCGGCTCTGTCAATGATACCGACAACCACGGGGGCCGCCAAAGCCATCGGCAAGGTCATCCCCGAATTAAACGGCAAGATGAACGGTTTGGCAATAAGGGTTCCCACTTCAACGGTATCTCTCGTAGACCTGGTAGTCACTCTTGAAAAAACAACCGATGCGGACACGATAAATGCCGCTTATAAGAAAGCGGCCGAAGGAAGCTTAAAGGGGATTCTTCATTACTGCGACGAACCTCTGGTATCCAAAGATTTCGTAAAGAACCCGAATTCCTGCATATATGATGCCGCGGCAACATATATCGTAGGAGACATGGTAAAGGTGCTTGGCTGGTACGACAACGAATGGGCATACAGCTGCAGGGTTGTCGACCTTATCAAATACATGGTGGAAAAGCAGTAAATTTCGGAGGAACCAATGGAACTGAAGACCATAGAAGATGCGGGGTATGCCGGCAAACGCGTATTTCTCAGGGTTGATTTTAACGTTCCGATTGAAAAGGGCGAAGTAAAGGACGATACGAGGATAAGAGCGGCCCTGCCCACGATAGAATACCTGCTGAAGCAGGGGGCGTCCCTCGTAATTTCTTCCCATCTCGGCAGGCCGAAAGGAAAAGCTGTGCCGGAAATGAGCCTGAAGCCCGTTGCGGAAAAACTAAGCAGTCTGCTGGGCGGAAAGGAAGTCGGGTTTGCTTCCGACTGCATGGGAGACGAAGTAAAAAAATCCGCACAGAGCCTTAAAGCCGGAGAGATGCTTCTTCTTGAGAACCTTAGATTCCACGGAGAAGAAGAGGAGGGCGATGAAGGATTCGCCCGCCGGCTCGCTTCTTTGGCCGACTGTTACGTAAACGACGCATTCGGAACATGCCACAGGAAGCACGCGTCAATATACGGAATAACCAAACTTTTTGACAGCACAGCCGCGGGATACCTTATACAAAAAGAGGTTTTCGCACTGTCAAAACTTCTTGAAAATCCGGAAAAGCCGTTCCTGATGATTCTGGGGGGAGCAAAGGTGGCGGACAAGATAGGGATGGTCAAAAACCTTCTCGGAAAGATAGACACTCTTATAACCGGCGGAGTAATGGCGTACACATTCGTCCAAGCAAAAAACTGGGAGATAGGCGCATCAAAGGTTGAACACGACGCCGTCCCTCTTGCCAAAGAAATTATAAAAGAAGTAAACAAGCGCCATCTTGAATTCCATACTCCGCTGGACCATATTATCGCCGACAGGATTTCAGCAGATTCCCACCATTTCGCCACGGAAAGAGGAACCGTCCCTAAAAACTGGATAGGCGTTGACATAGGACCCCAGGCGGTGGAAGAATACATTGACTGCATAAAACGGGCGAAAACCATATTCTGGAACGGCCCCATGGGCATATATGAAATTGAAGAATTCGCAAAAGGCACGGAGGCTCTTGCAAAGGCAATCGGAGAAGCAGGGGTTTTTTCGGTCATAGGAGGGGGAGATTCCATAGCGGCGGTAAACAAAGCGGGCGTTGCCGACAGAATATCGCATATATGCACGGGAGGAGGAGCATCGCTCGAGTTTTTGGAAAAGGGGACGCTCCCGGGGATAGAGGTATTAAAAAGGTAGAGGTGCGATTTATCGCACGGCTTTTAAATAATAGCGGTACCGTTGACTTACAAGGAGAGCAAAATCCGATGAAGAAAAGTCTGATTGCGGGAAACTGGAAGATGTATAAGACCCCGAAAGAATCCGTTGAATTCGCAAAGGAACTAGTAAAAAACACGGGCTTTCACGATGACAGGGATATTCTTATCTGCCCTCCTTTCACCTCTCTGCTTCAGGTATCAGAAGTTGTTTCGGGAACGGCGCTAAAACTCGGAGCGCAGAATGTCTGCTTTGAAGACGAGGGGGCATTCACCGGGGAGATATCAACAGGGATGCTGAAGGAAACAGGGGTTGAATATATAATCTGCGGCCATTCGGAAAGAAGGAATATTTTCGGAGAAACCAATTTTGTCGTAAACAAAAAAGTCAGGAAAACGGCAGAGGCAGGCATTAACCCGATTTTGTGCGTAGGGGAAAAACTTGAAGAGCGCGAAAGCGGAAAAGCCTTTGAAGTTATAAGCTCTCAAGTCAGGGAATCTCTTGAAGGATTTAAACAGCCCGAGATGATTGTTGTCGCTTACGAACCCGTATGGGCGATAGGAACGGGAAAGACAGCAACACCCGAGCAGGCCGAGGAAGTTCATGCCTTCATAAGAAACTTGCTTGCGGAACTTTTTGATAAAAACCTGTCGGAGAGTATAATAATACTTTACGGGGGAAGCGTAAAGCCCGACAACATAGATTCAATAATGCTTCAGAAGAACATTGACGGGGTGCTTGTGGGCGGAGCAAGCCTGAAGGTGGATTCTTTCACAAGGATAATTGATTATAAGGCGTAAACATTGAAAAAATCCCCCCATACCCCCCTTTGCAAAGGGGGGATTAAGAGGGGATTTGAAGGAGAGAAAAAATGTACTTATTCTTACTGATTTTTCACATTATTATTTCCCTGCTCCTCATTGGAGCGGTGCTTTTACAGTCGGGAAAAGGCTCATCTCTTTCAAACATATTCGGAGGGGGCGGGATGGAGACTGTTTTCGGCGCTGAGACTTCAATAATTTTGAATAGAATGACTTCAGTACTGGCAATAATCTTTATAGTGAATTCAATACTTCTTGCCACTTTGCCCGGCAAACTGACAACAAGAAGCGTTCTAAAAGAAGCCGTCCAGAAAGAACAGCCTGCCGCCCCTCCCGTTCTCCCCGTAATTCCGGAAGAATGACAAAACGACCGAGAAATTTTACGGAGAATTCCGCGGGCACAAATGGATAGACTTATAACGCTTCCCTCGAAAGGTACTGCTGTTTTCGTCGGAGATACGCACGGCGATTATAAAAGCGCGAGGGTAATCGTCAAAAACTTCATCGGAAAAAAAGATTACTATGTTATTATGCTGGGGGATTACGTTGACAGGGGAGAAGATTCGCAAAAAAATATAGAGTTCCTGATTGAAACCCAGAAAGAGCATCCCAACCTCATCCTGCTTGCAGGCAACCATGAAATGTTTCCCTTGAGAGAATGCAGTCCCGCCGACTTCTGGGATTCCCTTGATAAAGAAAACTTTGAGCGCTATAAAAACTTTTTTCTGAACCTGCCTTTTGCGGTATCCGGCAGGGGCTTTATCGCTCTCCACGGAGCTCTCCCCGACATAGAAAAAATTGAGGATATAAATGATATTAAGCCGTGCGGCGCCGGATGGACAAGGATATTCTGGGGCGATTTCAGGGACAAAGAGGGCGATTACCTCGGTGATTTTCTCGGGAGACCGAAGTTCGGCAGGGACTATTTTACGAGAGTCATGGAAAAAATAGGCAAGAACGTGCTCATCCGAGGACACGACCCGGCCGCGCCGGAGAAGATGTACGGCAACAGGTGCCTGACTATATTCACGTCTTCCGCCTTCGGCCCCAAAAAAAGAAAAATAGCGGTGTGCAGTCTGGAGAAAGAGATGCGCACCATAGACGATATGGAAATAATATCTTTGGACCTTCAGGAGATTTCAATATGAGAGCGCCGAATTTCGGAGGATATAAGCTTGACGAGGTTATCGGAGGAGGGATGTACACAAAAATATACAGGGCATCCTCTTCCCTTGCAAGGCCCATATACGGACATACCGTGGCGATAAAACTTCTTTATCTTAAAGGCACTCCGCGGGAACACGGAAAATTGATAAGCCAGTTTGAGAGAGAAGCCGAAATAGCCATAGGGCTGAACCATCCCAATATAGTAAAGGTCCACAACTTCGGAAAGTATAACAACCAGTACGCGATAATAATGGAGTACGTGCACGGAAACAATCTTAAAGAAATACTGTACAAAAAAGACAAACTTCCCCTTGATATTCTGGTCCGGATACTTTATGAAGCCGGGCAGGGGCTTGCGCACATTCATAATAACAACATCGTGCACAAGGACGTAAAACCTGACAACATACTTGTTTCGGCTGATTTCAACACCGTAAAGATGACGGATTTCGGGATAGCCAAGCTTCCCAAAAGGCTGTGGCAGAAAGATATCTTTCCGAAGGGGGGGACGGTAACAAAATACGGGACTATCTCTTACGTGGCCCCCGAACAGACCGAAGGCAAAGCTGATTTCCGTTCGGACATATACAGCTTCGGGGTTACAATAGACGAAGTAATAACGGCAAAACTGGAAACACCTGACAACCCCGAAAAAAACATGGATGATTATTTTAAGCGGATAGACGTGCGCAGTTACAGGAAGAACATAGGCAAACAGCTTATTTTGTGCAATGATTTCATAATACCGCACGGACTCAAGGATATCATCAAAAAAGCGACTAACAGGGAGAGCTTGTTAAGATACTCCTCCATGGAAGAATTGCTCAGGGATTTGAATCAATTTTCATAATGAGGACTAAAACAATCGCGCTTGTTTTTTTAATTTTGTGCCTTGCGGGATGCCGCTTTCAGGCAGGGGGTAAAAACCCTTCCGACGACACTATCGTTCTTTCAACCGGAACGGACCCCAAGTCATTCAATCCCGTAATAGCTAAAGAAACCAGCACGACGGCAATTACAGGCTTTATATTCCAGGGTTTGACGGAAACCGACGGGGTAACTCTGGAAGTCAAGCCTTGCCTCGCAAAAAGATGGGAGCATGACGGGAGCGGCAGGATATGGAGATTTTTTCTCAGGGAAGACGTTAAATGGAATGACGGGAATGATTTCACCGCAGACGACGTTATATTCACCTTCAACCGGCTGATATACAACCCGGATATTCCAACCAGCAGCAGGGACGTCCTTAATATTGACGGAAAACCCTTTAAGGTCAGAAAAATAGACGCACATACGGTAGAATTCGCTCTCCCCGATAAATTCGCACCTTTTCTTCAGTTGATGAGCCAGGAGATACTCCCCCGGCATAAGCTTGCATCCGCCGTTGAAGAAGGAGTTTTCAACAGCCGCTGGGGCGTAAACGAAAAGGTTGAAAATATCGTGGGGACGGGGCCTTTCATGCTTGAGGAATACAGGCCTGCCGAATGGATAATACTGAAAAAAAATCCGCTGTACTGGAAAAAAGACGGGGCGGGAATTTCTCTGCCCTATATTGAAAGAATTGTTTTCCTGATAATAGCCGATACCAATATGGCCGTCCTCAAATTCAAAACGGGAGAGATAGATTTGATACCGGTGAGAGGGCAGGATTATCCGGTACTGAAGCCTTTTGAGAAAGAACATGATTTTACGATATACGAGATGGGGCCTTCCATGGGTTCCGAATTCATCGCCTTTAACCAGAACATACAGGCGCCGGCTTCCATGCATAAGAAAGAGTGGTTCGGTAACAGGAATTTCAGGAGAGCGGTGGCACATTCAATCGACAAAAAAAGCATTTCAAAAAACGTTTACGGCGGATTCGCCATACCTCAATACGGGCCGATGAACGTTTCCTCGGGATTTTTCAACAATCCGGAAATAAGAAAATACGCATACGATATTGAAAAAGCGGGGGAGATATTAAGACAGGAAAGTTTTTACAGAAAAAACGGGGCGCTTTTTGACAAGCGGGGCAATCCGGTGGAATTCACTATCATCACAAACAGCAATAACTTTGAAAGGATACAGATTGCAAACATAGTACAGGACGACCTTAAGAAGCTCGGGATGAAAGTAAACCTTCTGCCCGTGGAATTCAATACCATGGTGACGCAGATAAGCGTCACAAGAAACTGGGAATCGGTTATAATCGGACTGACCGGAGGCATAGAGCCTCACGGAGGGAAAAACGTCTGGCATACGGACGGCCAGCTGCATATCTGGAACATGGAGCCGGATGAAAAGAACGTCGCCTCATGGGAAAGGAAAATCAATTTAATATTTGAAGAGGGCGTAAAACGGCTGGACCCGGCAGGCAGGAAAAAACTATATGACGAGTGGCAGGAAATAACGGCAGAAGAACTGCCGCTGATATATACGGCAAGTCCCTCGGCCATGAGTGCGGTGAGAAACCGCTTCGGGAACCTCAAGCCGACCGTATACGGAGGAGCTCTGCATAACATAGAGGAGATTTACATAAAGGGAGACGAAGAGAAAAGGTTGAGATTGCCGCTGAATATTCACCCCCTCCTTTTATCCTCCCCCCTCGAGGGGGAGGAAGATAGGTGGGGGGGCAATCTTTTCCGGCTCGCAATGACAATAAGCGTCATTTCACGATTTTTAAAGAAAAATGGAAACGTACAGATTGAGGATATATTACTCAAAAACAGGGATTGCAAGGTTTATATCAGAGAAAAACCTGCAGAAGATTATTGAACGGACATTGAGAAGGGCAGATGTTCCTTTGAAATATACCGAAGGTTTCAGCCCCCATCCGAAAATAAGCTTCGGGCATCCTCTGCCCGTCGGCGTTTCGGGCGAAAGCGAGTGCTTTGACGTGTATCTTGCCGGAAAATTCGACATCCCGGGATTTATGGATAAAAGCGGGGAATTCCTCCCCGAGGGGGTCTCCTTTACTTACGCGGAGCGGATAAGCAAAGACGCTCCTTCCATAAACAGCATGGAAACCTATGCACGTTATACATTGGAAGCAAACAAAGAACTTCATCCCGAAACACTGCAGGAGTTCGGAAGGATACTCAATATTGATAAAAACAGGGCGGTTTTACTTATAAAAATAAACAATTTCAGCCACAAAGGCCTTACGGGACTGTTGATTGACGGGACGATAAGCAGTATAAGGCGGAACATTTCGCGGGAGAAACAGGAAAATGAACAAAGAATACAGAATGCTGATAAGCAATGAACAATTTCTGACGCGGGCGGCAATTATGTCGGGCGGAAGGGTGGAATATCTTTTTGTGTCCAGGCAGGATACCGGCGCCTGCGTCGCCAATATTTACAAGGGGCGGATTGAAAGAATCGTAACCGGGCTCAATGCGGCTTTTGTCAATATAGGGGAATCACGCAACGGATTTCTCCCTTTCGGCAAGGACGAACCGCTGTACCGCATGCCCGAGCCTGAAGAAGCGGGTTCCAAACAGCCGCAAACAACCCGCAGAACGGGAGAAGAACTCATAGTGCAGGCTGTAAGGCCGGGTACATCCGAAAAAGGGATGAAGCTGACAACAAAAGTTTCCATACCCGGAAGGTACATTATCCTCATCCCTGATTCTTCGCTGAGGACGCTCTCAAAAAAAATAACGGACAGGAAAGAAAGAGAACGGCTTCTGAATATTGCGAATAAAAGGATTTTTGACAATACGGGCTTCATAATACGCACGGCCGCGGAAGGAAAAAACGAAGGCTATATCATAAGGGAGCTCAAGATTCTGCTCAGCATATGGAGCAAAGCGAAAAGACATGCCAGGATGAAAAAAGCGCCTTCGCTCGTCTGGAAAGAAGAGCCGGTTTATATAAACGCAGTCAGGGACTATGTAACATCCGATTTTAAGCAGATTATCGTTGACGATGAAAGAACGTATAGGGAGGTAAAGAGATACGTCAATCTCTTTCTCCCCGAAATGCGCGGGAAGGTTCTTCTGCACAAGGAACGGATTCCTCTCTTTTTGAAACACGGCCTTGAGAAGGAAATAGAAAATTTTCTTGCAAAAAAAGTTTCACTTCCGTCGGGAGGCTCTCTGATAATTGAAGAAGGGGAAACCCTGAACGCGATAGACGTAAACAGCGGCAGCAGCGACAAATCCGGCATCAGGGAAACAATCCTGAACGCTAACCTTGAAGCCGCCGAGGAGATACCGAGGCAAATAAGAGCGAGGAACCTTTCCGGCCTGATAGTCGTTGATTTCATAGACATGAAACACCAGAGGGAAAGAAGAAAAGTTTTTAAAACGCTGAGCGACAACCTTGAGATAGACAAGGCGCAGACGAAGATTCTTTCAATATCAAAACTCGGAATAGTGGAGATGAGCAGGGAAAAAACCGACTTTAAACTTTCTGACCTGCTTCTGGAAAAGTGCGAAAGGTGCAAGGGAACCGGCTACGTGAAGAATGTGTTTTTTTCCGCACTAAAATTGAGAAACGAGGTGCTGTCACGCATCGCAAAAAACCCGGGAAGGAAATTTACCGTTGAATCGTCAAGCAATATTTACGAGTTTATCAACGGCAATAAGCTTCTGAGCGAAATGCTGAAAAAACACAGAATACGCTTAAGGGAAGTCCATGCATTCAGAGAATCGGAGTTCAAGATTATAGACTGATACCGGTTTGATTTCATACATGGAGCTTTGCGTCAGTCCGCCAAAGTTTTAGTGGCGGATTGCCTGCGCCGGCCGGCTTCCTCAACGTACTTCAGTACGTCTTGTCGCCGGCCTCCTCAGTTCTTGCAAACAGCGCTTCGGTCAACGGTCTCGCCGACTCGACCTTATAGCTATGCGGCGCTCCTTCCTCGTCGCACCAGCTCCCCCGCTCTCTGGTGAGCTCAAATAGGTATTACTATACGATTGACGTCAAATTTGTATAAACCCGCTTTGATTTGACACAACCGGAGTTAAGTTATATATTATTGGGAATATTTGGAGAATAAGTATGGCTAAGAGATATAAAGTAAACGGTTTTCACGGATATCAGAAGATAGTTGCGCCGGAAAATTCAGACTTGAAGAAAATCAATCTCGCCTTCATCAAAAATCCGGAAAGCGGCAAATATGAAGGGTTGACTGCCGGCGAGGAGAGTGCCTTTATCCTGACTCAGGGAAACATACGGTTTTTCCTTGAGGGCAAACTGCTCGGTGAATTATCAAGAAAAAACGTTTTTGACGAACCTCCTTCCGGAGTCTACCTGCCGCCTTATTCGAATTATTCAATTGTATTCGTAAAAGAAAGCGAAATATGCGTGGCAAGCTGTACGGCTGCGGGGAAAAACAAGGCAAGGCTGATTGAAAAAAGGGATGTAAGGGTGAAAAGGGTGGGGGAAGAGCCGTTTTTGAGGAGCATGAACGAAATCATGCCCGAAGATTTTCCCGCGGAAAAACTTATAATTGGCGAAACCATAACCGATCCGGGAAACTGGGCGAGCTACCCGCCGCATAAGCACGATACCGACAAGCCGAATGAAGAAACGGTTTTTGAAGAATTATATTATTTCAAGATAGCGCCGAGGACGGGATTCGGCTCAATAAGGATTTTCAGCAATCCCGAAGACAATATTTTTCTGATAAAAAACGATGAGGTTGTTACGATACCCAGAGGATATCACCCCGTTTCCGTCGCCCCTAAGCATCAGTTGTACTATCTTTGGGTTCTTGCAGGCGAAACAAGGAAACTGATATCCTTCGTACATCCCGATTACAGATTCAACGGCAAACCGTAGAATAAGTCTGAGGGCAATTCAGTTCCCTCTCACAAAATCCCCCCATTCCCCCCTTTGACAAAGGGGGGACTTAAGAGGGGATTTCAGAACGAGGAGGAGCAAAAATGGAATATCTGGACAGGATGTTTTCTCTAAAAGGAAAAACGGCTGTTATAACGGGAGGAGCGGGAATACTGGGCGGCGAAATATCCCGCGGACTGGGACGTGCCGGCGCAAAGATTATCATATGCGACCTGAAGAATGCAGGAGAGGCGGCGGCGGACCTCGGCAAAGAAAATATCGAGGCTGACGGTTTCTTTATAGACGTTCTCAAAAAAAACGTAATAGAGGAGGCCGCGGCAGGCATTATTGACAGGCACAAAAGAGTGGATATTCTCATAAACGCCGCCGGCGGCAATCTGAAGGAAGCAACGACGTCAGCCGACCTTTCATTCTTCGACCTGCCTCTTGCGGCGATGGAAAAAGTGATCGCCCTGAACCTTTTCGGCGGCGCAATACTTCCCTCGCAGGTATTCGGGAAAGAAATGATAAAAAATTCGGACGGAGGGACAATAATCAACATCTCTTCCATGAACGCTTTCCGTCCCCTCACGAGAATACCGGGGTACTCCGCCGCAAAGGCGGCCGTGAGCAATTTTACGCAGTGGCTCGCAGTCCATCTCGCGCAGGAATACAATAAGAAGATACGCGTCAACGCCATAGCTCCGGGTTTTTTCCTGACTACGCAGAACAAGTATCTGCTTACAGACGAAAAAGGCGGGCTTACGCAGAGAGGACAGTCTATCATAAATCACACCCCGATGGGGAAATTCGGGGAACAATCGGACCTGGCGGGCATCTGCATATACCTCGCCTCGGAAGCTTCGGGCTTTGTCACAGGAACGGTGATACCGGTGGATGGAGGGTTCAGCGCATTCTCCGGCGTATAGGAAAAAACAAGTTACAAGTGCCGTTTTCTGTCATTCTTGCGGACAGTAAGCAGGAATCTTAAATAGAAACAAAATCATGAACCCCTCACTTTGAAAGTTTAGTATTAGAGGGTTCGGGGTAAAGGAGAAAAGGAAATGAACGGAAAAGCTGATATAGGCGTAATCGGAATGGAAGTAATGGGAAAGAACCTGGCGTTGAATATGGAAAGCCGGGGGTATACCGTTGCGGTGTTCAACAGGACGGAATCAAAAACAAAGGATTTCATTGAGGGGCCGGCCAAAGGGAAAAACTTTGTTCCTTCGTATGAACTTCAGAACTTCGTATCATCACTTAAAACGCCGAGAAAAATAATGCTGATGGTCAAGGAAGGCGCGCCGGTTGACGGATTCATAGAAAAACTTCTTCCGCTTCTTGACAAGGGAGACCTCGTCATAGACGGCGGAAATTCCTTCTTTAAGGATACCATCAGGAGAAACTCTGAACTGACGGAGAAGGGCATCCTATTTATAGGAACGGGAGTTTCCGGAGGAGAAGAAGGCGCCCTGAAGGGCCCGGCAATCATGCCCGGGGGACAGAAAGAAGCTTATCAGCTGGTTGAAAAGATTTTCACGGACATTTCGGCAAAAGCGGAAGACGGAAAGCCCTGCGTAACCTACATAGGACCGAACGGCGCCGGGCATTTCGTGAAGACAACGCACAACGGAATAGAATACGGCGACATGCAGTTGATAGGGGAATGCGCATCGGTATTCAAGAAAACGGGAATGAACGCCGAGGAAATCGCCGGAATCATGGAAAAATGGAACGGGAAAAGCGATATCCTCCGCTCCTACCTCATAGAGATAACCGCCGACAGCATGAAGGAAAAGAACAAGGCGGGAGAAGGCTATCTGGTGGACATAGTGGCGGACATCACCAGAATGAAAGGCACGGGGACGTGGACCATACAGAGCGCTCTGGAATTGCTCGTACCGGTTCCCACCATAGCATCGGCCGTCTTTTCCAGAGAGATGTCGCAGGATAAGGACCTGCGCCTGAAAATGGGAACCATACTCAACATTCCCGAAGCGGAAAAACTGCCGGAAGACAAACAAAAATTGATAGATATCGCTCACGACGCCCTCTACATAGCCAAGATATCGTCCTATGCCCAGGGGCTGGCTCTCCTGCAGGCGGCGTCGCGGGAATACAAGTTTGAGCTGAACCTCGGAGAGATAGCGCAGATATGGCGCGGCGGATGCATCATACGCGCGCAGTTCCTTGACGAAATAACAAAGGCTTACAAGGAAAACCCCAGCCTGCCGAACCTTCTGGCATCTCCGAAATTCTCCGATTTCGTCAACAAGAACCTGTGGAAGCTGGCACGGTTCATTGAGATAGCGCATAAATCAGGAGTTTCGGCGCTCGGCATGGCATCCTCTTACGACTACATACTGCAGATTGCCTCGCCCGTTATGGTATCTGCACAGGTTTCCGCTCTGCAGAGGGATTATTTCGGCGCGCACGGGTACTTCAAAATCGGAGGGGAAAAACAGCCGGAGATAATAACCAACAGCGAAAAGAAGATGAGAGAATTCCATACTGAATGGATGCTCCCGGGCAGGCCGGAAAAAGAAATAACCAAATAATAAACGTTCTATGAAGAAAGGCAATCTTCGCATGACGCTTCATAACAGACAAAACTAAGTGTTTGAGGAAATGGGAAGCCCAAAAAACATGGGGCCGCTTCCGCCCCTTCCAGCCTCTAAAGAGCTGGCTTTCCCTCTTTCCCAAACACAAGTTTTAAAGCTGTCATTACGCTAATTGTGCTCAGACTGCTTTCTCCATAACCGTAAGTGAGAGAGAGGTGAATTATGAAAAGAAATGCGGTGATAGCGCAGAGCGGCGGTCCGACTTCGGTCATAAACAACAGCATCCGGGGAGTCATAGACACCCTTCAGAAATCAGAAAAGGTTGACAGGATATACGGGGCGAAAATGGGCATCCTGGGGGTGCTGAAAGAGGAGCTGTACGATATCTCGGCGCAGAAGCGCAAACAGATAAGACTCCTATCCTCAACTCCGTCGGCAGGCGTCATAGGAAGCTGCAGGTACAAGATTAAAAGCGACGAGGATATGGAGCGCGTCGTGGAAATTTTTGAAAAGCATAACGCCGGTTACTTTTTCTACTGCGGCGGAAACGATTCCATGGACACAGCAAACAAGGTAAGCATCCTTGCAGCGAAGAAGGGGCTGGACATTATTTCCACCGGCATAGTGAAAACGATAGACAACGACGTCGGGGGGAAGCTTCAGGATAACGGGACGTTCGCCGTATGCGACCACAACCCCGGCTACGGGAGCGTTGCAAGATACACAGCGACAAACATACTGGAAGCCAACGAAGAAAACAGGGCAAGCTATACGAGCGACCCGGTGCTGGTTATAAGCTCCATGGGCAGAAAAATCGGATTCATAACCGCCTCGGCAAGACTGGCAGACCCGGAAAGAAAGATGCCTCTGCTTATCCTGCTTCCGGAAGCGCTGAACAAGAACAAGCCGGAAGAGAACCTTGAATTCATAACGGCAAGAGTAAACGAGAAAATCTCCGGATACGGCAGATGCATAATTGCGATAAGCGAGGGGCTGGAAATCGGAGACCTTGACATTCTCTGCGACAATTTCGGGCACGCCCAGTTCGGCGCCTCGGGCAAATCCGTTGAACAGGCGTTAATAAACTACCTGAACGGCTTGGACAGAAAAGACGCATCGGGACGTTCAAAAAGCCGGCTTATATGCAAAGGCATCGCAAGGTGCGAAAAACCCGGTACAAAGCAGAGAAGAGAGCTTGCGACAACCTCTTCCGTAGACCTTGAAGAGGCCTATCAGGCTGGCGTATACGGCGCAGGCATAGCGCTGGAAGGGCAGGGCGGATATATGTCCACCATACTGCGCAAACCGGGAGCAAAATACGAAGCGGTTTACGACAAGGTTGAACTCGGGATAGTTGCAAATGCGGACAGGAAATTTCCGGAACGGTGGATTGCCGAAAACAGGGTGGACGTCACCGACGAATTTATAAAGTGGGCTCTGCCTTTAATCGGCGGACCGCTCCCTGAATTTGCTCGCTTTGAAGAAAAATTCGCTCCGAAAAAGTGCAAAGACTATATACCCGCGGCGAACCGGTAAATAAAAGTATTTTTTATTATATAATTGTAGCGGTGCGATTCATCGCACAAAAAACCGTGGCATAAATGCCAGTTACCAAATCCCCCCATACCCCCCTTTGACAAAGGGGGGACAAGAGGGGATTTCAAGGAGGAAAAGAACACGATGGATTTTGTTAAACTGACTGACGAGCAGATAAAACACGACCCGGAACAACAGCTGAAAAATTTCAAAAGGACAAAAGACTTCCTCGTTGCGATTGACACCGACGGCTGTGTCACCGACAATATGAGCGGCAAGCAGATGCTTATTTTCCATCCGCAGTACATGGAATTCTACCAGCTGTGGGATATGGAATCGTATTTCAGGGAGGTTGCCGAATACTACAACCTTTTTTCGGTTCAAAGGGGATGCAACAGATTCCTTGCCATTCAGTACACGCTCAGGGCGCTCCACCTGCGTCTGGACGCCCGGAAGGCGGCAGAGGAAAACAACGTTGAAATTCCCGCTCAGGAACCTCTGGACAAGTACATTGAATACTGCGAAAAAAATAAGCTCGGCCTCGGCAATCCGAGCCTTGTAAAATATCTCAACACCATGCCCAAAGATCTTTACCTTTATAAGCTTCTGGGCTGGAGCGAAGCGGTCAACAGAATGTTCCCTTACATAAAGATACCTCCTTTTGAAAACGTTGAGGAGTGTCTGAAAATAATGGCTGAAAAAGCGGACGTTATGGTTGTCTCGCAGACGCCTTACGAAGACCTCGTAAACTTCTGGGGAGATAATAATCTTCTTAAATATATAAAAGCGATAGCGGGCCAGGAGATGGGCAAAAAGGGACATCACATAGAGACTGTAAAAAAAGCCTGCGGATATGCCGAATCAAACATACTTATGCTCGGAGACGCCGACGGCGACCTGAAGGCCGTAAAACAAAACAACGGGCTCTTTTATCCCATCCCGGCAGGCATTGAAAACGAGGCATGGAAAAAATTCCCGGGATATTTTGAAAAGTTCATAAATAGCGCTTACGCCGGCGAAACTGAAAAAATGCTGATTGAAGAATTTTCCGCAGTACTCCTGAAAACCCCGCCGTGGGAAGAGAAAGGGTACGTGCACGCGGACGCATACAGGGTAAAACAGGAGACGAGGAAACATCTTTACAAAAAACTTCACCCTGCCGGCAAATTACTGGTGTTATAGAGAAGAAGATACGGGGGATACGGGGTCAACTCTTGACACTTGACAAAATGTGTCAAGTGTCAAGAGTTGACCCCATACAGAAAATGTATAAAGGAAAAGAAAACAGGGAAAAACCATTTACGGAAGAGGAACTTAAGGATATATGCGGGGAAAGCCTGACAGCGATAAAGGATTTTTCCGGCAAAAAAGTTCTGGTAATCATCCCGGATACCACGCGCTCCGGACCTACGGATCTTCTCTTCCGATATATTCACGAAACGCTTTCGCCTAATGCAAAGAGTGTAGATTTTCTCATAGCTTTGGGCACACACCCTATCATGTCGGAAGACAAGATTGATTCCTTTCTGAACATTAACAAAAAAGACAGGGAAACGAAGTATAAAAATTCTTCCATCTTCCAGCATCATTGGGACAAGCCGGAAGAGATTGCTTATATAGGAACCATCTCAGCGTCAAAAATCAGGGAGATTTCAAACGGACTGCTCTCTGAAGAAATCCCCGTAACCATAAACAGTAAGGTTTTTGAATACGACGAGGTAATACTTGCGGGCCCTGTATTCCCGCACGAAGTGGTGGGCTTTTCCGGCGGATACAAATACCTGTTTCCGGGAATATCAGGCCCCGATTTTCTGCATAAGTTCCACTGGCTCGGCGCTCTCATCACCAACCCGAAAATCAACGGCACAAAAGACACGCCAGTGCGCCGCGCCCTCAACGAAGCCGCAAAACTGCTGAAAATCCCCCTCACGATCGTATGCTACGTCGTGCAGAAAGGCGGCGTTTACGGATTTTACGCCGGAGACGAGGAGGCATGGTCAAAGGCGGCAGACCTTTCCTCACAGCTGAATATAAAATACGTGGACGGGCCTTTCAAAACCGTACTTTCCATAGCGCCTGAAATGTACGAGGACATATGGACGGCCGGAAAGTGCATGTACAAGCTTGAGCCCGTGGTTGCGGACGGCGGCACGCTGATAATATACGCCCCGCACGTAAAAGAGGTTTCGCACACGCACGGGCATGAGATTGAAAAAGTCGGGTACCATACAAGGGATTACTTTCTGAAACAGAAGGAGTGCTTTGAAAATGTATCCGGGTGCATCCTCGCCCATTCAACCCACGTCAAGGGTATAGGGACATTTGACGGCGGAACCGAACGCCCGAGGGTAACCGTCGTGCTGGCAACGGGCATTCCGGAAGAGACCTGCAGGAAGATAAACCTCGGCTACCTGGACTACAGGACAATCGACATTGAAGAATATAAAAAGCGCAAGGACACCCTCGTGGTTGAAAAAGCCGGCGAGGTGCTGTACCGCCTTAAAGACGGTAAAATCCCCGACATAGACAAACTTTAAAATGGTCAACTTCAAAAAAAAACATCCTGATTTCAGGGTGTATGAAAAATCTGCAAACAGAACGGAAGGCGGAGAAACAATACTGCTTGCGGAAAAAGACAACAAAAAGTTTGTGGTTTCAGGCAAAGAGGATTTCCGCTTTCAGCCTGCAGAAGAGAGTGCGGCTTTCCTGCGCGGCCTCTTCCCGTGGCTCAGGGCAAAACCCTGCGGCCTTAAGAATTCCTTCGGTTTCGGAGACCGGCTGGGCACAGCCACGCCCGGGCACATAAGAGCGCTTAAAAACCATGATTTCTTCCCCGTTTTCGCACAGCAGTCGGTGAGGGAGATAGAACGGACGGGACGTTCCTTTCAAAAAGTCATGGATGCCGCAGCAACCGGCTGTTTTCAAGAAGGATATAAAGGCGGATTCGGAGCCGACGCGGACCATATAAAAGACCTGAACAATATGCAGAAAGCTCTGTCTGCCGGCTTCACCTTTTTCACGCTGGACTCCTCGGACAAAATCCGCAATCCGGAAAAACTTAAAGGCGCGGAAAGGCAGAAAATTCTTCAAAAATACTCGCAGGAATATGAAAAAGCATACCTCGGCAGAAAATACCCCTTCGGAGGAATAGCGTACGAATTTACAAAGGACGAACTCCAAAACCTTGTGCTCACCTATGCGGAGAGCATTGACTACATAGAGGAGTGTTACAGATTTCTTAAAGCGCGCTCTTCATCCTTTGATTTTGAGGTATCCGTAGACGAAACGCCGATACCGACGACGCCTCTTGCCCATATACTCATAGCGGACACACTGCGGGAAAGGGGAGTGGAGGTCCAGTCCCTTGCCTTCCGGTTCCCCGGAAGTTTTGAAAAAGGCATAGATTACAAGGGCGATGCGGAATTATTTGAAAGAGACCTTGCGGCGCATCAGTCCATACGCGAAAAAGCGGGGAATTACAAGATATCGCTTCATTCCGGAAGCGACAAGTTCTCCGTATACCCCGCCTTCAAAAAAATACTCGGGGACAAAATACACGTGAAAACCGCAGGAACAAGCTGGGTGGAAGCGGTAAAGGTCATAGCCGAAAAGAATTTCCCGCTATTTCTTGAAATTCTTGAATGCGGGATAACTAATTTTGAAAAACACGCCGCATCCTATGAAATCTCCGCAAAACCGGAACTGATTGATATGAAAAACCTGAAGAACACCGAAGTCGCCGCATTGTTTGCGGACAACAACATACGCCAGGTCGTCCACATAAGCTACGGCACAATCCTCTCTGAAGAAGATTCGGCGGGAAGGTTTATCTATAGGAACAGGTTCTTTGAGGTTTTGAATAATAACGAGGAATTATATTACGGCTTTCTGGAAGCTCATTTGGGAAAACATCTTGAACTGCTGAAATAAAATCTATTCAAAACGGCTCGCCCATCCCGGCTTCGTCCACCTGAAAATGGTCAGCTCGGCATCCGACACCCCGGGCTCTCCCGGGGGATGCTGAGTCCTCAAAGCAGTATCATAGTGGACCATTCCGTTGTTGCTCACGACAATCTCGTTCGCCACAATGTCTCCGTAAATCTGTGCATTGTTTGAAACGACAATCTTGCCATTGGGCGCATAAATAACTCCGACGATTGTGACCGAATTGTTTTCAATGGATTGCGTCTCGTTTGAAAGAATATATATTGCCAGGTTGGAAGCGCTCGGAGGGCTGTTAATATCCGAGCCGTTGCTCAGAATAATCTTGCTGCCTATGTATATCTCACTGACTCCGTTGAAAGTAAACGTGGTATTGTTATTCATTTTAAAAACCTGTTCAATGTACAGCCGCACATTGCCTGTCACGATAACGCTTGAGTTATTGTTCAGTTCAATATTCTTAAGCCTGTAGCTGCCCCCGGAGATTGTTATGGAATTGTTATTATTAACCTGAAGATTGCCTCCGCTCAGCGTGTAGTTGCCTGAAGGCTGTATGCGGGAATCCCCATGCACGGGATAAGGAAGGACTTCAAGGTCGTCAGGCACATCAATCTGTGGCAGTTCTATTTCGGGAGCTGTATAATTCTTATTCCCCGTAATTCCATTGGAAGGGTCATAAATATCCGCAGGTTCTCCGGTGCTTACCGACGCATCCCCTCTCACTATTCCGTTGTTGTAAACCATAACGGAGTTGTTGCTTCTGACATCCCCGTCATTTCCCATGTTTGAACCGCCGTACGGACCAAGCGCCGAATTGTAACTGTCAACAAAACCGTTATTCCATATGGTCACCCTGATACTCCCGAATATCCCGTGAGAAAATATGCCTCCACCGCCGCCATAGCCGAGCGTCAGTTTGACCGTTTCGCTTATATTGTTTACGGTCCCCGTGGAAATAACGTTTATGTCCTCATCCTCTTCCTCCAGCACCACTGAAAATGAGCCGTCTCCCATATAAACAGGGGTTTCTTCAGGGTCCCATGTGATATCATCCGCAAGGTGCGCATACGCCCTGTATGCGCCGGCCTCGGCGAGATAAAAGGCCTTCTCTCTGTTCAGCCGCCTCCCCGCTCCTATTCTCTCCAGCCCGCCGAGGTATAATATGCCCAGGCCGATTATAACCATAATAACTATCAATATCGCGGTTATCGGCAGAAGATACCCTTTATTATTCATATGCGTATTATCCCTTTTTGTCGTGGATCCCTGCCTACAACATGCAGGGATGACAGAAAACGTCAATTCCTCAGCCGCACAAGAAACTCGTTCTCCAGCAGTTTGCCGGCTTTTTCAACCTTGATATTTACGTTCACCGTATTAGTAAGTTCGGGATACTCGTAAAAATAAATTTCCGCCAGAGTATCCACGACAACCTCTGTCTTATCATTCTTGATATCTTCCAGAATAAGCTTACTGCCGCTCTTATAAAATTCCTTTTCCCAGTTCATCTCCGGATCTTCATATCTGGCATTGATTCTTGCGCCTGCTTCCGGATCGCTGTCCTCCATTATATCCGATATTAAAAACTCGTTTGCCTCTTCCAGAATTGATTTAACCGTTAACGCCGCTATGTCCATATCCTCCTGCAGGGCTTTAATCTGTCTGCTTGTAAACCAGTCTCTGTACGCCGTATAAAGAAGAGTAGTTACCGCAAACAACCCTATAGCCGCGATAACAAGGACTACCATCAGCTCTATGAGGGTAACTCCTTTTCTGCAAATAACCTTTTTCATGCTTTACCTGTCGTATATATATGTGCTTAGAGAGACCTCTCCGCCCTGGCCCCATTCCACCAGCACGTTAACGCTTTTGAAAATAACATCGTCTTCATTCACGATTTCAACGGAAGTAGTTCTCTCTCCGGTTAAATTGCCGATTGCAACATCTTCCTCCTCAACTCCTTCTTCTACCGAAGAATAGGCCAGCCCTTTTATTTTTTCCATTTTTTCAACGGCGGCCCATGTGGCGTACCTTTCAAGACGGGCGTTATAAAGATTCTTGCGGTTGGCAAAATAAAAAAAGGAGCTTCCTATCAATCCTATGGCAAGTATAATTGTTGCTATCAAAACCTCGACAAGAGTAAAACCTCGCTTCATCTTAAAATCCCCCTTGAATCCCCCTTTTTAAAAGGGGGAGAGATTTATTCCTTTCTCCCTCTTCACCCCCCCCTTTGGCAAAGGGGGGCAGGGGGGGATTTCATCACTGGCCGATTCTTTTTTTCTCTTCCTGTGCTATGGCGCCCGCCTGTTCGCTTGTAATAATCCTCGGGGTAAGGAACATCACAAGGTCGGTCTTCGCCGTCTGGTTGTCTGTCCTGCTGAACAAAAACGGAAGAATATCTCCGAGTATGGGAACCTTGCTCTTTCTTTTTGTGGTGTCCTGCCGCAACAGCCCGCCTATAACGAGAGTTTCTCCGTCTTTCACCATAACCTTGGTTTTCGCCGTCCTCTCATTTGTATCTACAGCATCCGCAAAAACCGTTGACTTTACCGCCGAACTGACCGTCGGCTCAACGTCGAGTATTATGTATCCTTCGGCATTTATGTGGGGGGTGACCTTCAAGCTTACGCCGATATCGCGGTATTCATACTCGGTAACCACTCTTCCCGCTTCCGGCGTCTCGGTAACCTTCGGGGACACCGCCATGTTCTTGGTTATTTTTATAATAGCAGGGGAGTCGTTCAAAGCGGTTATCCTCGGATTGGCAAGGATATTCGCCTCTCCCTTTTCCTCGAGGATTCTCAGGTTTGCCGTAAGCTCGGCAAGGGAGATTGTCCCGAGAGTGAACTGCGGATTCTCGGTTGACGTCGTAAGAGTGCCTCTCCTCGGACCGACTACGTCCCTCGTGTAGCTTGCATCCAGAGGGTAAGAAGTATCAACCGCAGGGCCGAAAGCGCTGGCTCCGACGTTCCACCTTATGCCGAGGTCCTTTAAGGTATCGGTCGAAAGCTCCACAAGAACAGCCTCTATTGCAACCTGAGAAACGATTTTATCAAGCGCCTTTATAATGTCTCCAAGCTCCGCCAGCAATTCCGGGTTTTCCCGGACTGTAATGCTGTTCGTCCTGCTGTCTACGGCAATCTGCCCGTTTCCGCTTATCAGTGTTCCGAGAACCTTGCCAAGGTCTTCCGCCCGGGCATACTGCAGAAAAAACGTTTCGCTCCTGAACGGCGAGATAACGCCGGAGGATTCCTTTACAATGTATGTCTCCGTATCGGCAATCTTTTCCCTGTAAAGTCCGTTCGCTTTCAGAATGGCGTCAATCGCTTCCTCCCCCGAAACGTTTTCAAGATAAGCGCTTATAAGCTTTTCACCGAGCTCCGCGCCGGTTATCATCCTTACCCCCGTCATTTTGCTCAGGCTTTGAAGGACGTGGCTCAGCTTTGCCTGGTAGAAAGTCAGTGTAACATTCTCCCCTCCGGCCGGCAGAACGGCTCCGGACGGAATAAGGAATACTCCGAGAAAAACCAGCGTTATTAATGCGGAACGCAGTTGTTTTTTCATTTTTATCATCTCCTCATTTTTTTATTTCAAGGGGAAGCATGGTATCCCCGCGCTTAATAATAACTTTGTCCTCCATCACTTTGTAAACTTCATACTCTCCTACAAGTTCTCCTTCTCCTTTAACCTCGTCGCCTATGATGGCGACGGGAGACTTGCCGTCAAAAATTATCCCGGACACGATTAATTCCGGAGTTTTTTCCTCATGCGCCGGTTCTCCTTCCGTTTCCTGCACTGTGCTCGGGGGAGGTATCAGAGAAACGAACGGGTCTTTCTTCGGACCTGCATTCCGGCGGATTTCCGCAGCCGGCAGGACGTCAAGCTTTTTTTTCAGCTGATGCAGGTTTTCCTCCACCTTGGTTATATCCAGAACCTTTGCGGCAGACGCCTCCGATGCCCTGGCGGAATCGCCTTTTTCCGGTTCTCCGCATAACAGAACACAGGTTACGGCCAAACACAATATCAGATTAACTTTGAGTTTTTTTAACATCTCCGGCATCCTTTTTGAGTCCGCGGAAAATCAAATCGTACAGCGGCTGGCCGTCCTCTCCCGAGCCGCGGCCGACAACGCCGATTTCCCTTATCATAAGAAATCTCCTGTTGCCCTCAACCTCGTCCACGAAATAAAGCACGTTATTAAAACTTCCGGAAAACCTGACCTTCCATCCGTAATATCTTTTACCCATCTGGGCTTCCCTTGAAGAACCGCTTTTGAGAACGGATGTTTCAAGAAGTTCAAGATTGGTTCTTTTCGCCGTATCCGCAATATAATTGTAAAAAGTAAGGCCCGCGTCAACTCCGCCGGCGTCAAGCCACTCAAAATTGTTTGATTTGACTGCGGCCTGCCTTATTGTATCGTTCAAAGATTTGAGAAAAGACGGAGAGGAGGTTATCTTTATCAAAGTATATTCCACTTCCGACTTTTCAACCCTGTATTTTTCTATCTTGGCCCTCTGCGGGATAAATACAAAACGGTAAACAGCGCCCGCTATCAGCACGTAAGACAAAATCATCCACACAAGATACTTTTTAATCAGATGCGCCAGCAATTTTTTTCACGCTCCTTTTCTGCTTCAATTCGCATTCTATCTCAAAAGACACGACCTGCCTTCTTTCCCTTTCCACCTTTATGACTTCTTTAAGGTAAACCGCGCCGAACATGGAACCGCTCCCGAGGTTTCTCACAAACCTGTCAATCGCCGCCCGCTCGTCGGCAATATCAGGGAATACGTATCCCTTTATCGTTATAGCCACCGTCTCTTTTTTCTCGTCGGCCGGCGATGAAAACTTTTCAAGCCATATCCCGGCGGGAACGTTGCGGGCGGTAAAGGCAAGTATCGGCGCCCAAAAAATTTTCCCACGGGACTCCTCCGCGAAAAAATCCATCTTTTTCAGCAGGCGCACGCTCTCTTTCTCCCTTGCCTTTATGTATTCAACTTTTTCGCTCTCTCCGGAAATCTTTTCCTCTATGGTCTTTATTTCACGGCGCATATGCCTGATATTCAATTCATTCCTCAAAAAATTCATTGCCAGAATCATCAGCAGGAAAGCAAGCCCCGCAAAATATATGATGAAAAGATTGACGACCACCCGCTGTTTCCTGAATTTCGCAAGCCGCGCCTTTATTATATTAAGTTCAATCATTTGATTTTCCTGAGAACAAGCCCCAGACAAACCGCGAACATTATGCCTTTCTTTTTAATTTCCTCCGGCAGTGAATATGTTTTTACCTCGGACAAATTCTCAAGCGGATTCCACAGAGCCGCATCAATTTTTACATTCTGTCCGACCGTTTCAAGCAAACCGGGAAACACCGAAGCGCCGCCGGTTAAAAACAGCCTTTCAGGGGACTTTCCCGTTTTAGCCCTGAAATACTCAATGCTTGCCTGCATCTCCATCAGCAGTTCTTCAATGCCTTCGGCTAAAATTTTTTGAACATCTTCCCTGTTCTCTTCCTTATTGCTGTATATCTCCGCCTCTTCCTGCGAGATATGCTTCCCTGCGGCGACAACACCCGTCAGATTCCTGCCTCCGAACGGGATATCCCTTATCAGAGCAAACCCGCCTTTTTCCGAAAGGATAAAATTGGAAGTTTTGTGCCCGATGTTAAGGATAAAAACAACGCCGCCCTGTTTTTTATTCAGGAAACTGAAAGAGTTGAAAACGGCGAGTGCGTCATGGTCTAATATAAGCGGCCTGAGCCCCGCCCTGTGCAGAGCCGCCGTGAAAAAATCGCACTTATCCTTCTGATAACCTGCAAAAAGAACCGTCCTGCCTCCTTCTTTGCCGGGAAGCAAGAGATAATCATATTCCATGTTTTTAGCACCGCCCGGAGTTACCTGCATAAGTTCCAGCTGAACTGCGGATTTCACCTCGGATTCGGGAAGTTTCGGGATGTCAAAATAGTGAATCACAGCTCCGTCTCCGCTTATGCCTGATACGGCCCTCTTTTCCCTTATACCTCCGTCATGCAGAAACTTCTTCAGAGATTTCACAAAAACATCCTGTTCGCGTTCAACAAGACTGCTCCTGAAATCGGAAAAAGGGTTCGGAAAATACCCTATCTTTTTTATGAACAGCCTTCCGCCCCTCTCGCTTCCTTCAATAACCTTTACATAGCAGGAGCCGGCATCGACCGCTACAATGTGTCTCATGTCATCTGCCTTTTTTCAAAAATAAGTCCGTTTTAAAGAACCGGGGCCGTTTTGTGCAAACAGCCCCCCGTCCTTAAAATTGTCACAGCCCGTCATAAGTTATCGTTGCGCCTGCCGCATTCGTATAAGTCATCGTCACCGTTATGCCTGCGGCATCCCCCGCCCCGACAGTTTCCGCGGTAAATCCCGCGGCGCTTGCGGCGGTAACTTCATAGGTTGTGAAATACTTATTGCCCGTCGGGTCAACCCCGAGGTTGGTTGTCAGGTCGGCCATGTCGTCTTCCGGGCCGTAATACGAATTGTGCTCGGCATAATAGACTCTCTGTCCGGTCAGAACCGAACCGAGAAGAGCCGCTCCCTCGGCCGCCCTTGCCCTCTTGACCTGTCCCCTGAAAATCGGGATTGAGATGGCCGCAAGGATACCGACTATGATGACAACCGTCATCAATTCTATCAGCGTGAAACCTTTCCTGTTGCTTCTGACTTTCCTGAACATTTTTACGTCCCTCCTTTTTTTGTTGTTGCGCCTGTTTTATTTTTCTGACTTACAATCTCCGCTCTTTTCCTGCACACCACCTCCTTTTGCCGAGACATTCACTTCATTGCGGCCGCCATGTTGAATATAGGCAGGTATATCGCAATTACGACTATTCCCACAATCACGCCCAGCCCTATTATCAACACCGGCTCTATAATTGAAGCAAGTATGCTCAACGTAGCGTCAACCTCATCACGGAAAAACCGGGCTGTCCTCGAGAGCATCTCTTCAACCTTGCCCGTCTCCTCACCTACAGTTACCATCCTTACAAGTATTAAAGGAAAAATTCTGTGTTTTTTCATCTCGCTTCCCACAAGCGAACCCTTTATCACTCCCTCGCGCACCTTATGCACCGTCTGTTCAATAACCCTGTTGCCCGCTGTTTTTGAGACGATTTCAAGGGCGGAAACAATCGGGACTCCCCCCGTAAGAAGAGTGGAAAGCGAACCGGAAAATCTTGAAAGGCTCAATTTCAGCATCATGTTTCCGAAAAGGGGAGCCCGCAGTTTCGCCATGTCAATATTCTTCCTGCCGGCAGGCGTCTTCCCAAAGAAAAACAGGAAGATGCCGAAAAGCGCCAGCCCGATTAAAATAAAGGGCAGGGCGGCTATAAGAAAACCGCTGATTCCCAGGACAACAAGCGTGAATTTTGGCAGAGGCGCCCCGAAATCGCTGAAAATTTCCCGGAATTTCGGAAGAAGGTAAAGAAAGACAAAAGATACGACGGCTATAAAAAACACGACCACCACCGCGGGATAGCTGACCGCCTGCCTTATCTTGCTTCTTAGCACAATCTGTTCCTCAAGGTTTGAAGCAATCTCGGCCAGAACCTCGGCAAGGTTCCCGCTTTCCTCCCCTGAAGTAACCAGCGCAACGTAGAGGGGGGAAAACACCCTCGGATATTTTGAAAGAGACCTTGAAAAATTACTACCTTCCTGAATATCTCTCCGTATCTTTTTCAATACCTGCGAAAAATGGCGGTTGGATGTCTGCATACTGAGGTCTTCCAGAGTTTCAACGATTGGAACCCCGGCGGACAGCATGGCAGAACACTGCCTTGTGAATATAGCCAGTTCCTTAAGGCTTATCCTCCTCCTTGTGGAAACAGGCGCATTTTTTCTCGCTTCCCGGAATGCCTCCTCTTTCTGTCCCGCCGGACGGACGTCCACGGGGAAGAGGTTCTGGCCTCTCAACCGCGTCAAAACCGCAAGGTTTGAAGCCGCATCAAGTATGCCCTCTATCTTCTGCCCGCCCGCATCCCGCGCCGTATACTGGTATCTCGCCATGTTTTTTTAGACGACCGTTTTACTCAAAAATTCGTCAACCGTAGTTATCCCGTCAAAAACTTTCTTGAGAGCCGCATCCTTCAGAGAGCGGAATCCTTCCTTTGCGCACAACTCCCTCAGCGCCTCTTCTCTTCCGCCTTCAAGAATGCTTTTTTTAATCTCCCTGACGTTGACCTTCAAAACTTCAAATATCGCAATCCTTCCGAAGTATCCGGTGAAATTGCAGTTACTGCACCCCGTTCCCTTATATATTTTTCTGCCTGCCTTCAAAGGAATGCCCATGTTTTTGAGGACTTCAGCACCTTCGGCATCCTCATGCTTGCAGAACTTGCATATCCGCCTGACAAGCCTCTGCGCTATAGCAAGATGCAGGGCTTCTGCTATAAGGTAGTTGGGAACACCCATATAATTGAGCCTTGAAACGGTAGAAATGGTATCGTTGGTATGCAGGGTGGAGATGACAAGATGCCCCGTCAGAGCCGCCTGTATTCCTATCTGCGCGGTCTCCAGATCCCTCATTTCCCCCACCATTATAATATCCGGGTCCTGCCTCATCATTCTCTTAAGTATCTCGGCGAAGGTAAGCCCTATCTTTGGTTTAATCTGCACCTGATTTATGCCGTTCAGCTCATATTCAACGGGATCTTCTATCGTTATGATATTTTTGTCGGGGGAATTTATGAAATTGAGCCCCGAATAAAGAGTCGTGGTCTTTCCCGCGCTTGTGGGTCCGGTTACTATTATCATTCCGTACGGTTTCAGCAGGCCTTCCTTGAAGGTTTTCTCGTCTTCAGGTTCGAAACCCAGGGTATCAAGCGTTTTTACAAGCGATCCCCTGTCAAGTATCCTCATAACAACTTTTTCGCCGTATATCGTGGGAAGCGTAGAAATTCTTATATCTATCCCGCTCGGGCCTATTTTAACCTTGGTTCTGCCGTCCTGCGGCAGGCGCCTCTCCCCGATATCAAGGTTAGATAGAATCTTCAGGCGGCTCACAATCCCTGCATAAGAAGCTTTGGGCGGCGGGGGAAACTGCTGTAAAACGCCGTCGATGCGAAAGCGTACGGAAATCTTCTCCTCCTGCGGTTCAAGGTGTATATCCGTGGCTCTCTTCCCGACAGCCTCAATGAAAAGGGAATTTACAAATCTTACGATGGGAACATCCTCTGCGGCAACGCGCAGTTGATTCAGGTCTACCGATTCTTCCGCCGTCTCCATATCTTTCAGGGCGGAGGCGGTCTTTAACAAATCTGCAGACTCAACGTAGTGTTTTTCAAGATACTGCTTTATCTGGGACTCTTCCGCTTTTACAACCTTTATCCTGCTGTTGGTCATCCTCCTGACGGTATCGATGGCCATGATATCCGCAGGGTCGGACATTGCAACAACCAGGCGCTCATTTTCCAGGGCGATAGCAAGAACGTTGTACTTCCTCGCAATGTTTTCCGGTATAAGCTTGACCGCATCCTGTTTTATCCCCTTAAAATTCTCAAGGTTTACAAAATCCGCTTTTTTCTGCTCGGTAAGGCACTCGAGTATCTGTTCGTTAGTTACAACCTTGCTGCCGACAAGAATCTCCCCGAGGAATTTTTTCTCAGCCGCCTGCCGGATAAGAGCATCTTCAAGCTGTTCAAGGGTTATAACTCCCCTGTCAAGAAGTATCTGCCCAAGCTCTTTTCTTTCCATAAGTAGTATGTTAAGAAGTCCGCATACTGTTTATAAATTTGCTGTTTTATATAGATAAGACTTTAGTCCTATTGTACATAAATATTAAAAAAAGTCAATTTTTTTCTTAACATTGTCAACAATTTCCTGAGAAAGGATATATTCGCAAAATATGGTATAATTATGAGCGGGAGAAACAATGGCGGACGGGAAAACAAAAAAGAGGATTGAGGAGCTGGTAAAACTTCTGAATTACTACAACTACATGTACTACGTGGAAAATAACCCCGTAGTCACCGACTACGAATACGATACCCTCTACAAGGAGCTCGCCGGACTGGAAAGGGAACACCCTCAATACAGAAGAGCTGATTCCCCGACACTGAAGGTAGGGGGAGAACCCCTGAAAAAATTCGCCGCAGTCAGGCACATGGTACCCATGCTAAGCATAGATAACACCTACTCAAAAGAAGAGCTCCTTGATTTTGACGCCCGCGTAAAAAAAATTACGGAGACGGACGAAAAAAATATAGAATACGCAGTTGAACTTAAATACGACGGCGTTGCCGTAGCGCTGATATACGAAGGCGGCAATTTTCTCCGCGGGGTGACGCGCGGAGACGGCTGGCAGGGCGACGACATAACGGAAAACCTAAAAACCGTAAAAACCCTCCCTCTGTTCATACCTTACAAAAAACCCCTTGAAGTGCGGGGCGAGATTTACATGCGTAAAGATATATTTATGAGGATAAACGGAGAAAAGAAAAAAAGCGGGGAGACGCCCTTTGCAAATCCGAGGAATGCAACGGCAGGCTCGCTGAAACTCCTTGACCCTAAAACCGTCGCGAAAAGGAACCTGCAGTTATTCGCATACCAGGGCATTGCGGAAAACGGCGCCGCCACACACTGGGAAATGCTTGAATTCCTGAAAAAAACATCTTTCCCCGTCAACCCTCACAGGAAGCTTGTGAAAAACATTGAAGAAGCTATTGACTACTGCGTCCAATGGCAGTCCAAACGGGCGGACCTGCCCTATAACATTGACGGCATGGTGATAAAGGTAAACTCCCTTGCGCTCAGGGAAAAATCCGGCGCAACATCAAAATCCGTCAGGTGGGCCGTCGCCTACAAATTCCCCGCCGAGCAGGCGGAGACAACGCTTAAAGAGGTACGGGTGCAGGTGGGCAGGACAGGGACGCTCACCCCCGTAGCCATACTTGAGCCGGTTGAGGTCAGCGGCACAACGGTTTCAAGGGCGACGCTCCACAACTTTGACGAAATAAAACGCCTCGGAGTCAAAACCGGCGACAGGGTTTTCATAGAGAAGGGCGGAGAGATTATACCCAAGATAATTAAACCCGTACCCGAGAAAAGGACGGGGAATGAAAAAGATATACCGGTGCCGCACGAATGCCCGGTATGCGGAGGCAGTATTGTGAAAGACGATGAAGGAGTCGCCTTAAGATGCCTCAACGTGCGGTGCCCCGCCCAGGTCAAAGAGCGGATAACGCATTTCACTTCAAGAGACGCAATGGACATAGAGGGTTTGGGCGAAAAATGGGTTGACATATTCGTAGATAAAAAAATGCTTTCCGACTACGGCGACATCTATACAAACATCACTTACGAAAAACTTATGGACCTTGAGCGCATGGCGGAAACATCCTCGCGCAACCTCGTTGAAGCCATAGAAAAAAGCAAAGACAGGCCCCTTGCCAACCTTGTTTTTGCCCTCGGCATAAGGCACATCGGCATACACGCAAGCGAGATTCTCGCGGAAAAGTTCGGCTCAATAAAAGAACTGGGCGAAGCGGATGAAGAGACGCTCTCTTCAATAAATGAAATCGGTCCGGTCATGGCAAAGAGCATCGCGGACTTTTTCAGGAATGAAGAAAACATACGCGTCATAAGAAAACTGAAGGACGCCGGCGTTAAAACGGAGCAGGGCAGGGCGGAGGCTGCCAAAAGCGATAAATTCGCAGGCCTTACCTTTGTCATAACAGGCACTCTTTCCGGATATACAAGGGATGAACTCGCCTCCCTGATAAAAAAACAGGGCGGAAGGGTTGCCGGCTCGGTCTCCGGCAATACGGACTATTTGATATGCGGCGCCGACCCGGGTTCAAAACTGGACAAGGCAAAAGAGCTGAACGTAAAAATCCTCTCCGAATCCGACTTCAACACCCTTTAGTCTTTTGTCATTGCGAGGAGCAAAGCGACGCGGCAATCTCGTTTTTAATGCATCATTACAAAAAACATTAACCATGAAAACACCAACAGAACTGGCCGACTACTTCCTACAGCACCTGCGGGTGGAACGCAACCTTTCCAAAAACACCGTTGGCGCATACTCCGCAGACCTTAAAAAATTCAGAGCCTTCATGGAATCCGACAACTATAGCCTCAACCGTGTGGACAGCGAAAAAATCACCGCCTTCATCCTCTTCCTGAAAAAACAAAACCTCTCCTCTTCAACAATAGTCAGAACCCTTTCCTCCGTCAGGAACTTCTATAAATTCCTGGCCGGGCATGGTTTTATAAAAATAAATTCACTCCCTCTCATAGAATCGCCGAAGGTGCACAGACACCTGCCCGAAGTTCTTAGCAAAGACGAGATAACCCTTCTGATAAAAGACCTCTTCGGCACGAAGGACGGCATCCGCAACCTCGCGGTAATTGAACTCATCTACGGGGCGGGCTTAAGAGTTTCCGAGATAACCGGCATAAAAACCGGGGACATAAATTTTGAAAACAACCAGATAAAAATCACGGGCAAAGGCAACAGGGAGCGCATTGTTTTCCTGAACAGAAACTCCCTTGCCGCCGTAAACTCCTACCTTGCGGTGCGCGCCAAAAAGCTAAGGAACTCCGCCTCTCCGTATCTCTTCGTAAACAGCAGGGGCGGAAAGATTTCAAGGCAGTCCATCTGGAAGCTGATAAAAAAAATGAGCGCCGTCTCCAAGCTTGATAAAAATGTTTTTCCCCACACCTTCAGGCACTCATTCGCCACCCATCTTCTTGAAAGCGGGCTTGACCTGCGAATAGTGCAGGAGCTCCTCGGCCACAAAACCCTTGCCACAACAGAGATTTATACCCACATAAACAAGTCGCAGATTAAGTCCGTCTACAAGAAATTCCACCCCCGCTCGCTTTGACAACACCGGCCAAAGAGGGTATAATGTTTCCGAATACAGCCCCACTAAGACTCGCCAAAAGGGGGTACGTAATGAAAGGAACAAGATTCCTTGCAATTCTACTGCTGTCTTCCTTCATCTTTTTTGCTAATCTGTTTTGTCAAAGCAAGACTGAAACAGAGCATCTCGTCCGTATAAAAGTTGAAAAAGGCGATTATCTAATCAGGGTATGCAAGAAATACCTTGAAAACCCTGAAAAATGGCCTGAAATCGCCAAAATCAACAAGCTGAAAAATCCCGACGTCATACTCCCCAGCCAGGTACTCCTGTTCCCCGCAAGCATGATGAAAGGAACCCCTGTCTCCGGCACGGTGACCTTTCTGAAAGGCACCGCTGATTTCAAGACGCAGGACAAAGAAGAGTGGATTCCGCTTAACACCGGCGACAAAATAAAGGAAGGGTCTCTCATAAGAACAGGAGCTGAAAGCAGTATGGAAATAAAGTTTGAAGACGGCAATGTTTTCATGCTGAAGGAAAACACCACGGTAGGATTTCAAACCGCCCGCAAAACAGGGGATAACTATTCAAAGTATAAGATGTCTCTCAACATGGGGAAATTGGTTTCCAACATCCAGAAAACGGAGAAGCAGGAGACTGCCGTCCAGATAGAATCCCCGACCGCCGTGGTCGGCGTCAGAGGAACGGTCTTCCGGAGTTCGGTTGATGAGAAAGGAACATCCCAGATTGAAGTGCTTGAGGGTTCGGTGGTCGTTGAGGGAGAAAAAGGAAAGGTGGAGCTTAAAAAAGGGGAAGGCACCATCGTGGAAAAAGGCAAGCCGCCCACGCCTCCGCAGAAACTTTTAGCACCGCCTGTTCCCGTGGAGCTTTCCGATTCTATTTATACCAGGCTTCCCATCAACCTCTCGTTTGATGCGGTTGAAGAAGCCGTCTCCTACAAGGTGGCTCTGGCTAAAGATAAGGATATAAAAGATATCGTGCGCGAGAAAGTAATCGCGCCGCAGGAAACCTTTGAAATCCGTGATGTTGAAGAC
Organism: Candidatus Omnitrophota bacterium; assembly: GCA_016928555.1. Classification (GTDB taxonomy): domain Bacteria; phylum Ratteibacteria; class UBA8468; order B48-G9; family JAFGKM01; genus JAFGKM01. The sequence continues at coordinate 39,401 of JAFGKM010000038.1, forward strand.
GGAACATATTTCATACAGACTGCAAGCATTGATAAACGGGGTTTTGAAGGCATGCCTTCGGAAACATTCAGGGTGCGGATACGGCTGAACCCCTCGGCTCCATTCATTGAAATACCCCGGGACGAAGGAATATACACGGGAACGTCCTTAACATGCATATGGCTGAAGGTGCCCGATGCATCCGGATACAGAGTGAGAATTACAGAACACATTCAGACGGGGAAGCATACGGAAACAACCCGGGTAGTGCTGGACAAAAGCGATATTTCGGCAACAGAATATACCATAGAGAATATCCCTTTAAAGAGATATTACTTCCAGGTCAGAGCCGTTGCGGCTGACGGATATCAGGGAGAGTGGTCGGAAATTATACATTTTACTCTGAAGATGCCTCCTCCGCAGCTCTCGCCCGGAACTCCGGAACCGCTTGAGAAGGAGCAAAATGAAGACAAATAAGAAAAAAGGGATAGTCAGCCTTTCATTTCTTATTATGACTTTCATTTGTCTCTATTTCAATACACAGACAGAAACTGCTTCCATGGAAATAACCTGCAAAGACGGTTCAGTTATGATTTTGATACCGGCGGGAGAGTTTGTCATGGGCAGTCCCGAGGGAGCAGGGGATACCGACGAGACTCCTCCGCACACCGTTTACCTTGACGCCTATTACATAGACAAGTACGAAGTTACAGTCGGGCAGTACCGCAAATTCTGCCAAGAGACAAGGCAGCCCATGCCCTGCGCCCCCAATTGGGAACAGACGGACAGCCATCCCATAGTCAACATAACGTGGGAAGAAGCCTCGGCATATGCACAGTATTACGGCAAGCGCCTGCCCACGGAAGCGGAGTGGGAGAAGGCATGCAGGGCAGGCAGTAATACAAAATACTCCTTTGGAGATGAGGACTCGCAACTCTGGGAATACGCCTGGTATGAAGCAAATTCAGAAAAGAAAACCTACCCCGTCGGACAGAAAAAGCCCAATGCATACGGACTCTATGATATGCACGGCAACGCATGGGAATGGTGCAGTGATTTCTACCGAGCGGATTATTACACCGGCAGTCCAGCCGCCAATCCGCAGGGACCCGCCTCAGGCCGTCATCATGCAATGCGCGGCGGCAGCTGGTTCAATAACCCTTCCCATTGCCGTTGTGCCTACCGCGACTGGCAGGAGCCCGACTACTGGTACGGCCCCTTCGGCTTCCGCTGTGCCATTTCCGCCCCCGCCCCCCAGTAGCACTTTTCCAAACCGCTCTCTTAATCTAAAAAATACATGTATTGACAAAGGTGCATCATAAGTGGTACACTCAACACAGGAGGTAAATAATATGCCGACAAAAAATCCAAGAGTGAATGTGGTCCTTGAACCGGAACTTTATAAAACGGTATCTCTGCTTGCAAAGGAAGAAAAGATTTCCTTATCCGCTAAAACGAGAGACCTCGTAAAAGAAGCAATAGAAATCTATGGAGATATCTATTGGGATAAAATTGCAGAGAAAAGAGAAAAAAGTCTTAAGGGCAGAAAAAGCCTTTCTCACAGGGATGTATGGAAATAATGAAATATACGCTCATCTACCATCCGGACATAAAGAAAGAAGACCTGCCGCCTATTCCTGCCAATATTAGACAAAGAATTAAACACGCGATAGAAACCAGACTTTTGAATGACCCTGTAAAATTCGGTGTTCCATTGAGAAGAAGTTTAAAAGGATCCAGAAAATTGAGAGTAGGGGACTATAGAATAATCTATCGGTTGAAAAAAAACACTATTCTCATATTAAAAATCGGCCACAGAAAAGAAGTTTATTACCAATTCGAGAAGCGTGCAATCTCCTAAAACTGAAGGCTATCGCCACCTTGCAGGGTTCCTCATACAGATATCACGTTATACGAGATCAACTTAACCTTTCCCCAAAAAACTGCGCAAAGGATAATTAGTGGTTGAGATTGCCGCGGGACTTTGTCCCTCGCAATGACAAAAGGCGTTAGTGGCATGAATGCCACCGCTACAGTTATGGATCTCTGCTAAGTTTATCCCTGTATGTATTAGACAGGGACAGGGATGACAAAAAGCGCAGGCTGAAGACCTGCGGCTACCATTAGTGCGACTTGCCTCGTTCTACGGGGTGAATCGCACCGCTACTTCAAGTTCAGCCACTTTTTGTCGAGGCGGGCGAGGGAGTCGTAGGCGCGCGCCATGTAGAGCGAATCAAGGACGGCGGCGGCCATCATCGCCTCGGCAACCGCGTAGATTCTCGCCACCAGAGTAGGGTCCCTTCTTGTAATGGGCTTCAACTTCTCCTCTTTCATCTTCTTCATGTTGATGGAGGTCTGTTCTATTGAGATTGTGGGAGTCGGCTTTACCGCAATTCTTACGACGATATCCTCTCCGTTTGAGAAGCCGCCAAGCACTCCGCCGGCGTTGTTCGTTCTGAATCTGACCTTGCCGTCTTTGGTCATGTACGGCTGGTCGTTATTCTCGGAACCTTTCATGTTCCCCACCCTGAAACCTGCGCCGAACTCTATGCCTTTTATTGCGCCGATACTGCAGATTGCATGGGCGATTACGGCGTTAAGTTTATCAAATACCGGCTCGCCGAGTCCGGGCGGAACATTATGTACAATCAGTTCAACGATGCCGCCCGCCGTGTCCCCTTCGTCCTTTATTTCAAGGACTTTCTTCTCCATCTTCCTTGCCGCTTCAAGGTCGGGGCAGTTAATCTCGTTCTTCCTGTAGTTTTTCTTTATCTCCGCCCATGTCATATCCTTTGCCTTTATCCCCATGCATTCTTTCGTGTATCCGATAATCTCTATCTTTTCTCTCTGCAGGATGAATTTGGCAACGGCGCCGCCGGCAACCCTTCCCACGGTTTCCCTGCCCGACGCCCTTCCGGCGCCGCACCAGTCCTGCGCCTCGCCGTATTTCAGAAAGAAAGGATATGCCGCATGGCCGGGCCTGAATATGTCCCTGTATGCCCTGTACTGTTCAATGTGGACCTTCTGTGTGTCAACGTTGTAGATGATTATCCCCACGGGCGCGCCGGTAGTCACGCCGTCCTGCCCGATGCCGGCGAAGATTTCGCACTGGTCGGTCTCTTTTCTCGGGCTGTTGAGTTTGCCGTGGCCGGGTTTGCGCTTGTCCAGTTCGTTCTGGATTACGTCCCTTGTCAGTTTTAATCCGGGCGGGACGCCGTCAACGATAACTGCAAGTGCGGAGCCTTTTCCTTTTCCGTAGGATTCCCCGCAGGTTGTAATGCGGAATATTCTTCCGAAAGTGTTTCCTAACATAGTTTTCCTCCTCCTCGCAGGCTAAAGACCTGCGGCTACCATTAGTGGCATGAATGCCACCGCTACAAACGCCCCTCACAATGGATGCTTTCACCCCCACCTGCATCCTCCCCCATCAAGGGGGAGGAATAAAATATGCAGGGACTCACTCCATTTTTATGTTTGAGCCGAGGCTTTTCATTAAATCAACGAAACAGGGGAAGGTCACGCTGACCGCTTCCGCAGTCGTTATTTTAGTAGCGCCTTCCGCAATCAGTCCCGCAAGAGCCAGCGACATGATTACCCTGTGGTCGTAATACCCGTTGACCTGCGTTCCTTTCAGGGCGCTCTTGCGGATTATCAGCCCGTCCTTCATCTCCTCCACCCCGGCGTTCATCTTTGTAAGTTCTTCCGCCATGACCTTTATCCGGTCGGTCTCTTTTATCCTTGCGTGCGCAACGTTGTAAAGTCTGGTTGCCCCCTCGGCAAAACAGCCAAGGACAGCCATGGCGGGCAGGGCGTCCGGGGTGCTGTTCAAATCCAGCTCAGCGCCGCGCAGTTTCCCGCCTTTAATCCTTATGCCTTCTTTTTCTACCGTAATATCCGCACCCATCTTTCTCAGATGGCCAACAACCGCCTTGTCGCCCTGAACGTCGTTGATATCCAAGCCTTTCAGCAGGATATCAGATTCCGTGATTGCTCCTGCCGCGAGAAGGAAGGTGGCGGAACTCCAGTCTGCAGGTATTGCCTTCTTAAACGGCCTGTATGCCTGATTTCCCTTGACCTTAAAATGCGTGCACTCTTTGTTTCTTTCGTATTTGATTCCCTGTTCGTCCAGCCATCTCAGAGTCATCTCTATGTAGGGAATCTCGTGAACATTTATTACGTCAATTTCGGTATCCTCATCCGCGAGAGGCGTTGATATTAAGAGAGATGAGACGTACTGCGAGCTTATCCCGTCAACCTTGGTCCTGCCGCCTTTTATTCTCCCCCTTATCTTTATGGGAGGATTGCCGTTTTTCCTTATGGATGCCGCCTCCGCCCCGAGTATATTCAGGGCATCCAGAAGGGGCTGGACAGGCCTTGTCCTCAATGACTCGTCGCCGTCAATGACGACCTCAAAATCGCCGAGAGAGACGACGCCTGTAATAAGATTGGTGGATGTCCCTGAATTCGCCATGTCCAGAGTCTTAAGAGGGTTGCAGGGTTTCCCGTGAAAACCCCTGATTAACCAGTTATCCCCGGAGGAATCTATCCCCGCCCCGAGCTCCCTGCACGCATTGACGGCCGCCATCGTATCAGCGGAGTTCAACGGGTTTTTTAGCTCGGAAACGCCTTCTGCCAGAGAACCGATAACCACGCCCCTGATGGTATGGGATTTTGAACCGGGAATAACAGCTTCCCCTTTCAGTTTTTCCGTCTTTTCAACCGTTAAATTCATCGTTAGAAAATACCATAAAAAACAACGGAAGGCAAGGCTTACAGACGTTTGAGCACAACAAATTTTGTTAAGTATTCTTTTTTAATATATAATCTTTCATATGAAAAACATCAGGGTAAGGCTGGAGGAAAACAGCTATATTATTTACGCGGGTTATCTCCTTAAAAAACTCGGCGGCGCGCTGGAGGGGAAGAGGTACGGGAAAAAGGTTCTGCTTCTGACCGACTCCAATGTCTTTCCTCTCTACGGCCGCGCGGTTGAGAAAGCCGTTGCTGAAACAGGCAGAGAAATTGTCCACGCGCTATTAAAGCCTGGCGAAGCGGAAAAAAACTTCAAAAAAGCCCATGAAATCGTAGAGTGGTGCGCAAAAAACAGGATGGGCAGGGACGATACGCTGATGACGCTTGGAGGAGGAGTTGCAAGCGACCTCGGAGGATTTGCGGCATCCATCTACATGAGAGGGATAAACTTCGCCGCCGTTCCCACAACACTGCTGGCGCAGGTGGATGCATCGGTAGGCGGAAAGACGGGAGTAAACCTGCCGTTCGGGAAAAACCTCGTGGGAAGCTTTTACCAGCCGTCGTTTGTCTATATTGACTTCAAAACGCTGGGTACACTGCCGGAACGCGAGATAAAGCAGGGGATTGCCGAGATAATAAAATACGGGGTGATAAAGAGCAGGAATATCTTCAATATGATGAAAAACACTCCCCCTGGCAGGATAAAAAAACATCTGCCCGCGCTCATTGAAGAGAGCGTTATGATTAAAAAAGTTGTCGTGGAAAAGGACGAGAAAGAGAGGACGGGGTTGAGAGAGATACTGAATTTCGGGCATACGGTGGGGCACGCGGTGGAAATCGCGCACTTCCCGCAATTCAACCACGGCGAGTCGGTTGCGCTGGGGATGGTCGGAGAAAGCTATCTTTCATGGAAGCTGGGCATGTGCAAAAAAGATGTTTACTCCGGCATAAAAGAGGTTGTCGGAAAACACCGCCTGCCGTTTTCGTTTGCAGGGATAAAAACGGACAAGATGCTTGACTTTATGAAGTACGACAAGAAAGCCAGGCAGGGAAACATCAGATTTGTCATGGTTAAAAATATAGGAACGGTTAAAACGGGAGTGGTGATAAAGGCAGAAGATGCGGTAAAACTTTTAAAGGAGATGATAAGGGATGAAAAACCTTGACGATATCCGGAAAAAGATAGATGCAATAGACAAGACAATTCTTGAACTGCTCAATACCAGAGCCCGGCAGGTAAGGGAAGTGGCGGAGGTTAAGAATATGAATAAACTTCCGACCTTTGACCCTTCGAGGGAAAGGAAGATTATAGACGACCTCGCCGCAAAAAACAAGGGTCCCCTCACAAAAGAAGACATTGAGCTGATAATGGGCACGGTATTCAAGATATACAGGGGGATGTTCCGGCCGGTGCGCATTGCATATTTCGGGCTTGAAGGAACGTTCACACATCAGGCGGCAATAAAGAAATTCGGGGAAAAGAGCGAGTACCTGCACTGCAAAACAATAGACAACGTCTTCAGGGAAGTGGAGAAGGGCAGGGCGGATTACGGAGTTGTCCCCGTGGAAAATTCCACCGAGGGCGTCATAACGCACACACTTGACATGTTTGTTGAAAGCAGTCTTAAAATAACGTCGGAAATACTCCTTGATATACACCACTACCTGCTTTCAAAGGAAACTTCGCTGTCAAAAATAAAGAAGGTCTTTTCGCATCCCCAACCGATAGCGCAGTGCTGGACATGGCTCATGGACAACCTGCCCGAAGCCAAAATCGTGGAAACCGAAAGCACGGCGGAGGCGGCAAAAAGGGTAAAGACGGAAAAAAACGCCGCCGCGATAGGCTCGCAGGCCGCTGCGGAAATCTACAAGCTGGGAATTCTTGCCGAGAAGATAGAGGACTACAACGAAAACATCACAAGGTTTCTTGTAATAGGCAATTCCTTCTCCAGCAAAACGGGGCAGGATAAAACATCCATTCTTCTGTCAATAAAAGACAAGGTTGGGGCACTGCACGACATACTCCTGCCTTTCAGGGAAAACCGCGTAAATCTCACAAGGATTGAATCGCGGCCGAGCAAAAAGAAGGCATGGGACTACATATTCTTCTTTGATTTCATAGGGCACAAGGACGACGCCCGGATTAAAAAGACACTCCTTAAACTTGAGAAGGAAAGCGCCTTCCTGAAAATCCTCGGGTCTTATCCCATAGGCGGAAAAAACGTATAGGAGCTAACAATACCATGGCTGATATAGTGATAATGAGTTCCTCTGCTACTCAAAAGCAGACCGGCGCCGTAATAAAGAAGATAAAAAAGATGGGGTTTGATATAAACCTCAGTAAAGGCGCGGAGAAAACCATAATAGGCATAATCGGAGACACCCGCGGCATATCCGACGAAGTCTTCAGGATAATGCCGGGCGTGGGGCAGGTAATAAGCATATTAAAAAGCTATAAGCTCGGAAGCAGGGAATTCCATCCGCAGGATACCGTGATAAAAACACGGGGCGTTGAGATTGGCGGCGGAAACCTGACAGTCATCGCCGGACCGTGCTCGGTTGAAAGCAGGAAACAGCTTTTGAAAACCGCGGAGTTTATCAAAAAGTCCGGAGGAAAGGTTTTGAGGGGCGGAGCTTTCAAGCCGAGAACTTCTCCCTATTCCTTCTCGGGTCTTGGATTTGAGGGCCTGCAGATTCTCAGGGAAGCGAAGGAAAAAACAGGGCTTGCCGTTATAACCGAGGTGCTTTCAACGGAAGACGTTGACGGAACCGCGGAGATAGCCGACATCCTCCAGATAGGGGCGAGAAACATGTTCAATTACCGCCTGCTTCAGAAAGTCGGGGGAAGCAAAAAGCCCGTCCTGCTGAAAAGGGCTTTCTCGGCGACAATAGCGGAGTTTCTAAACTGCGCAGAATATATCCTTAAGGAAGGAAATAAAAACGTCATTCTCTGCGAAAGAGGCATACGGTCGTTTGATTCCGAATTCACGAGAAATACTCTTGACCTCTCGGCAGTCGCCGTCCTGAAGAAAGAATCACATCTGCCGGTGTTTGTAGACCCCAGCCACGGAACGGGAAGAAGGGACCTTGTAACTCCGATGTCAAAAGCGGCCGTCGCCGCGGGCGCCGACGGACTGATGATAGAGGTGCACCCCCGGCCGGCCGAAGCTCTTTCGGACGGATTTCAGTCGCTGACGCCGGAGATGTTCGCGCAGTTTATGGACGAAATAAAGCCTATAGCGCGGGTTATGCACAAAAAACTTTAACAATTTTGACATGCCCCCTCACCTTTTCCCTCTCCCCCCGGGAGAGAGGATTAAAGTGAAAAAATTTATGCATCAATATAAGGGAGGAGACGATGAAGAAGCTGAAAGTGGGAATAGTGGGGACGGGAGGGATAGCGCAGGCGGCGCATCTACCGTCATTCAAGAAGCTGGAAAACGTTGAGGTAACGGCCATTTGTGACGTTAATGAAAAAAAGCTTGCGTATGCGGCGAAAAAATTTGAAATCCCGCATACCTTTACGAAAGCGGAAGACCTGCTTGAGCAGGACATTGACACTGCGGTCATATGCACTCCGAATGCGTTCCACGCTGAATATTCCATAAAAGCTATGGAAGCAGGCAAGCATGTGCTGTGCGAAAAACCCGTCTGTATTACGAGTGCAGATGCGGAAAAAGTTTTTAAAACTGCCGAAAAAACCGGGAAGAAATTCATGGTTGCTTTCCCGAGGAGATTCTCCGGCGAAGCGAAGGTTCTGAAACCAATGATAGAAAACGGCGACTTCGGCGAAATATATTACATGAAAGCCGCATGTCTCAGAAGGCGCGGCATACCGGGACTCGGGACATGGTTTACGGACAAGGAACTTGCGGGAGGCGGTCCGATGATGGATATCGGTGTTCATGTTCTCGACATGGTAATATACCTTGCCGGCGCTCCGATGCCCGAAACGGTAATTGGTTCGGTATACAGCAAGTTCAGGGATAAAGCCACAGACGGCGGATGGCCCCCTCAGGAAACAAGGATAGGAGACAAAAACACCGGCAGAATGGAGGTGGAGGAGCTCGCATCCGGATTTGTAAAACTTGCCAACGGAGCCACGCTCTTCGTCGAGGCCAGCTGGGCGGGAAATTCAACTACAGGGCTCAATGCAAGCCTGTTCGGCACAAAGGCAGGGGTTCAGATGCCGGACCCGCTGAACGAGAAAAACCCGATAAGGATATTCTCGGAAAGCAGGGGAATATTGACGGATGTAATCCCGAACATGCCTGACTCCGAAATGTATCAGGAAGAAGTAAACCATTTTGTGGAGTGCATAACGAAAGACAAGTCTCCCATAACAAAAAAAGAGGAGATACTCTCGGTTGTCAGAATAATTGAAGGGATTTACCGGTCAGCGGAAACAGGAAAACCGGTGATTATGAAAAATAATGGAGTGCAAACAAAAAGAAGAGTTTAAGAAACCGCGGTATAAACTTGAAAAGGGGCTTGTGCAGGTTTATACGGGAGAGGGCAAGGGAAAAACGACGGCCGCAGCAGGGCTGGCTTTAAGAGCCGCGGGCGCCGGGCTGAAGGTAGGTTTCTTCCAGTTTTTCAAAAAACCTTTCTCGGGAGAAATTGCAATTATGAAGCATGTAAAAAATATCCGTGTGCACAGCCTTGCGCCCATGCATCCGGGCTTCCGGTATTTTTCACGGGAAGATATGGAAAAATACAGAAAAAATTTCCAGAGATTGTGGACGGCCGGCGTGGCGGACGAAATAAAGAGAAACCGGTATGACGTTATAGTCCTTGATGAGATCCTTATCGGAATCAGGGATAAATTCATAGACGAGGAAAAGGTTCTGAAGCTGATTGACGGACGTCCTGCAAATTCCGAGATTGTCCTGACAGGAAGGCATATCACGGACAGAATTCTTGAGAGGGCGGACGTAATCACGGAGATGAAGAAGGTGAAACATCCCTTTCCCTCGGTAAAAGCGAGGCGGGGTATAGAATACTGAAATGAAAAGGATTGATAACCGGCAGAACGCATACTTCCTGCGGAGGAAAAAAGACAAAAATGGAAAACATCTGCGCAGAGGCATTAAAGGTTTTGAAAGAACGGCGGAGCGTGAGAAGATATCAAAAAAAAGGGGTTCCTGAAAGCGTAACCCTTGATATCGTAGACTGCGCAAGGTTCGCCCCCACGGCAAGAAACGTACAGCCGTGGAAATTTGCGGTTTTAACCGATGCGGCGGAAAGAAAAAAAATCGCGGGGATAGCTGAATACGGGAAGTTTATCGCCGATGCGCCCGTCTGCATAGCCGTCTTCTGCGAAGACACCAAATACTACCTTGAAGACGGGTGTGCGGCAACGACGTACATACTGCTCGCCGCAAAGGCCTACGGGCTGGGAACATGCTGGGTGGCCGGAGACAAAAAGCCCTATGCCGAAGAAATACGGACTCTGATGAAAATGCCGGCCGGATGGAAACTTGTAAGCCTCATATCCATGGGGTATCCGGAAGAAACGCCCTCTCCCCGCAAGAAAACGCTTGACGAGGTTTTACGGAAGTTATAAATTACCTTGCCCAGTCTGAAAGTGAAAGTACGAACTTCAGAACTTCAATAGCTTTCTCATCGTCGCTGGAAGAAAATATTATCGTGGTATTCTCGCCTTTGCAGGAGGCGGTTGTACCGTAAAGATACTTGATGTCTATATTTTCCTGCTTAAGCTTGTCCGCCACCTCCTGCAAAGCTCCCGGTCGGTTTTCAAGCGAAAGCATGACAACCTGCCTCTCTTCAAACCTGTATCCTTTTTTTGACAGAATGCCGCTCAGCTTTTTATTGTCATCGGTCACGATATAGAAAGCAACGTCCCCGCCGAGCGTGTAAACGCAGATGTCCTCTATGTTCACGCCTTTTTCGGAAATCATCTTTGAAAGCTCTGCTATTGCTCCTACACGGTCTTTTGTCAAAACCTTCAGCTCGTTCTTCCTTATGACTTTCTCCATAGACTGCCTCCTTTCCCATGCCTGCCGTCCCTCTGCCGGGGTATTGTCCGTTTTTATTTTACCTTTTTACAAATATGTTTTAAACTGTATACGTAAAATCGGCATAAAAGAGAAGTGGTAAGT
>JAFGKM010000039.1 GCA_016928555.1 Candidatus Omnitrophota bacterium
CTGAATATTTCCGGTATATATATTCCGGGGCGGTCTCAAGCATGAATTTTATGATTACTTCAAGGTTGGTTTTCTCCGCAAGGTCGAAAAGCCTGTCAATGTCATCAAAATTATATATACCTTCTTTTTTTTCGTTCCATCTCCACTGAATCCTAAGCTGAATCGCCTCAAACCCGATTTTTTTGATGTTGACAATATCCTCTTCCCATTCTTCCGGAAGCGGCGTTGGAGCCCTGTAATATTGCGTTGCAAGCAGGAATTTCTTCTCTTCCATATATACATTATACTCTTTATAATCTTTTTGTCAAGTTTTTTAATGACCCAAACCACAAAGAAACAATCCTTTCCGCCAGGACGATTACGCTCCCTCAGGACGAGAAGCACGGGGAGATTTAAATTTTTGCAGAAGAGGCCCTTTTCATCAGAAAAAGATTTTTGTACGGCAAAATAAGGGGAAAAACTCCATCCCCCTTTTCAATAATGAAGACGCAATTAAGATAACTCATTTGCAAATTAAAGGCACATCCATACCTGCTGCCTTTTCATCTAATCTAACTGGTCCATTATTCAGAAACATTCCGAGTAAATACTGCGCGTAAATACGATGACCAAAATCATTTGGATGATTAACGCCGTTACCTGACAAACTTACATAATTTTTGTATTCCAACATATCAAACCACAAAGAAGTTAAATCGGCAACAACCACCCGGCCTTCAATCTCTTTCATAGCCTCAAGATATGAGAAGGCCAACGGCCATGGGGTATTGCTCCATTCAGGATTTCCCAACATAGGCGAAATCAACAAAAACTCACATTCAGGATTTTTTGCAAGAAATTTTAAAAGCATTTCCTGCAATTTTTTCTTGAACAAATCCGCACTTTTATACGCGTCATAGTCATTCATGCCAAAAGCGATAATTACCAAATCTGCTTGTATCTCAAGCTGTTCATCCATATTCAACAACATCCATCCAATTGTGCGCCCCGGTGCGGATTTTACGCTGCAAACAATTGGGGTTTGAAAAGTTTGCATCATCGCATCTTTCCATAACACTGTCCAATCCGGCTGATAAGGCGGAATTTCAACAATTTTTGAAGCATTATAGCCCGATGTAATGCTATCCCCGATAATTGTAACTCTAACGGCATCGTGCTTTTTTAATTTTCCATAAAAACCCGGGAGTTTGTCACCGACGAATTCAGGGGTAACTCCATTCCATTTCTCGGCATGCTTGTACGTAATCTCCACTTGTATTTCAGGAAAGCCGGTTAGGCGATAGAACAAAACTCCGCGAGTTTTATCATCTGCTTTGTATTTAATGGAATCCTTTGCTCCGAGCGGAGGAAACAGGGAATCGGATTCAATGAATTGAATCCGTGAATCCGGAGGCAGATAAATTTCCCGCAAACCAGGTTTCAGCTTATAATCTTTTCCAGGAGTATAAACAATGTCTTTAAATGTACTTCTGATTTCAATTATCTCTGCCGGATTGAAAAGACAAGTGGACAGAGGAGGATTATCTCCTTTGCGAATAAATACCAGTGATTCTCCGTATACAGTATCACCTTCCCAGAATGGTTTAGATATGGATGGATTATCTGCGCAAACAAAGATGCCGCAACCAGTCAAGAAAATAACGAAGAGCAATAATTTGCAGATGTCTGCAGCTCTTTTCGTTATACACAAAGTGTTTCGCATAGAAAAATCTTTTTTAAGATTGCAGGATTCATAAAATTAACGGATTCAAATTTTCTATAATCCCTGTAGTATTATTTTACTACTTTTGCTCACGACAATCAACATCTTTTGCCTGAAAAACGACGGATATAATTTAAATACGGTTTCAACCTTTTATATCCGCAACCAGAAAAAGTCAAAAACAAGCCAGACCTTATCCGCACAGGCTTGACAATCTATACGGTTAAGTGATAAGTTATAAAAGGATTCTAACTTATAGATTGCATCCCCCCTCAGAGTGCGAAGACAGATGCTTGAAGCGTTAAGTTGCGTTACACTGATATTTTGCCTGAAATTAAATTTAATGCCTCTCTATGCCGAACTTTCGCAATTCCGCATACAACAGGAGAAACGCATGAAGATTCAAAGCATGAAAAGCATTACTGCAAATGTGGGCGTCTTTGGCGTGGGACTTGATACATACTGGGAACAGTTTGACGGATTGTATGATTATATGCGTAAAAAACAAGATGTTTTTTTACGGAAACTTCAGAAATATCCGGTATACGTTAAGGATTTTGGCATTATTGATAATGCACAGAAAGCATATGCGGCATTGCCGGCAATCAAGGCTGCCAACCTTGACCTGCTCTTTGTAGACATGCTGACATATGCAACCAGTTCGACCTTCGGGATTATTGTGCGGGAATTGGAAATTCCCATAGTCCTGGTGGCTTTGCAGCCCTTGCCTGCAATGGATTACGAAAAAGCTTCCACCTATATGCAGCTTTGTAATGACGATTTGTGTGCTGTCCCTGAGTTTACCGGCGTGGCTGTACGTATGGGGAAGCCGGTTTCTTCTATAATTCTCGGCATGCTTGAAAACGACCCTGCCGCCGATGCTGAAATTGCGGAATGGTGCACAATAGCCTGTGTGATAAACTCTCTAAAGTACTCCCGTATCGGGCTTTTAGGCCATGTTCTGGAAGCAATGCTGGATATGCATACCGACCCCACTGCCGTTACCGCAGCATTCGGTTGTCATGTAGTCCAGTGTGAAGCAGAAGATGTAATGAAATACTTTCGGATACTTAAACCGGACGATCCGGAAGTGGCCAATATGAAAAATCGCATACTTTCCTTTTTCGATACCCCTGAACCTGTATCGGATCCTGTAACTATGAAACTGACTGAAACAGACCTTGATACGGCTGCCCGCGCTTCAATGGCATTGGAGAAATTTATAAAAGAAAAGGGACTGGACGGTCTGGCTTATTATTATGAAGCAGAAGAAGGTTCTGAAATGCGCAAGCTGCTGTCGAATTTCATCGTGGGTAATTCTCTCCTGATTTCTGCCGGATTCCCGATGTGCGGGGAATATGACCTTAAGACGTGTATTGCTATGATGATTATGGAACGCCTCGGCTGCGGAGGCAGTTTTGCCGAATTCCACCCTATTGATTTTACCCGTGATTCCGTCCTGGTCGGCCACGACGGACCGCATCATCTCAATCTCTCAAACGGTAAGCCGGTATTGCGCAGCCTGAAAAAATACCACGGCAAGCCGGGTTTCGGGGCAAGTGTGGAATTTAACATTAAGGTCGGCCCTATTACCATGTTAAGCATCGGCGTAAAAGCGGACGGAAAATTCAAAATGATTGTCGCTGAAGGAGAAAGCATAACCGGGCCGGTTCCCCCCACCGGCAATACCAATACCCACGGAAAATTTCAACCCGATGTCCGCACATTTCTGAAACGCTGGTGTGCGGAAGGCCCCACGCATCATTTTGCTCTCGGTGCAGGGCATACCGCCGCAACCGTCAAGAAAATTGGCAATATACTTGACATTGAAACCGTTATTGTGTAAAGACGGATGTAAAGCCTCTATTTATGTATGCTTGGCAGTTGCGAAATAATGCGCAGAGCATGAAATCACCAGATTATCGTGATATCTCCGCTGATATTTTTACAGGCCAGAACTTTCCCCGCAAAACCTGACTCTTGTTCCATCTTTAATACTTTTTTAATTTTAAAATAAGGAGGAGCTTCCGATTTATAAAATATCTTAACAGTGCTTTCCGTGCCCGTTTCCGGGCGGAAGCGCAATACCGCATTTTTAAGCCCTTTGACTTCAATCCTGCGTTTTTCTTCAGGAAGTTGTATTGTCGCTTCCTTGCATTTAACCAGACCGTCCGGCATGTCAACAAACACTCTGCATTCAAAATGCGGCGCTTTTGGCAGATGATAAATCGACATTCCTTTTTCAATTATAGATTCCGTTTCAGTGAAGACCGGCGCTCCTTCAGGGAATTTAAGTTTCATGGCAACAGTAATATCCGGAAGGTAAGCAGAAAAATACAGACCGTTCCTGTTATAGTGTGTAACAATTACAGGTTCAGGCTGTTCGCCGGAATATTTATCAAATTCGCAGGTATATCCAAGTTTTCCAAGAAGAACGCGCATCAGAGTTTCAGAGTAAAAGTATTTACAGCGGTCCAACATAATAGGAGACTTGCCGTTTTCTTCAACTGATAATGAATTGCTTCCCCTCACCCATGCAATACAGCCGTTATTCCATGAATCTTCGGAGCGGGTAAGAGCAAAAGTACGATTTTCTCCGTCTTTGCGAGCAGAAGCTAAAACGTAAATATCCGTAATTCCATCAGGGATGGTATTTATTGCCCCCCCGCTATAAACAGTATCATGTCTTGCGGGAAACGTTCCAAATTCTGTTCTCATCTCCAGTTCACCTGACATAGGCGGGGCAGTTTTTAAGCCAAGCAGTTTAAGAAGCTCTTCCTTTTCTGCCGGACCATAAAAAAGAACCTTGCCGCCGCCGGTAATATATTTCTTCAAAAGGTCAAAAACAATTGCGTTTCTTGCAACTGCGGTCGGAACAACTATAACTTTTTTCAAAAATGCGCCTTTCGACAATGCCGTTTGAAAATTGGCTGTACTTACGACAGTATTAATTTGAAAGCCTGTATTTACAGCGGTTCTCATGAACCAGTCGCCAAAAAACACTTCTTCAAGATTTTCTCCGGAAAAAGTCATGTCGTGATACTCATCAAATGGATAGAGCCAGATGACCGGACCGGCTTCATCCGGGGCTGTCCTTGCAGCATTTTTTAAATGCGGGATAACTTCTTCAGGCACTTGTTCCGGCATTTCACCGAAAGAATTGTCTATAGAAAGAAAACTGATTCTTTCAGGATTCATTACCTTGCCTTTTTCATCAATTCTGGAAATTGCCATAGGAAGATAAATGTCGTGTGGATTTCTGCCATACCGGTCAAGCCAGGGACTGTTTATAAACCACGGGTCATGAATATAAAAACGATACGGGTATCCCTGCCCTGAAGGAATTTCGGCAATGTGCGACATCCAGCCTGTCAATTCCATGCCGAAATCCCCGTTAATTGCCGCCCATGGAGAATTTGGAGGCGGCGAGATTTTAGAGGCTTTTCTATAGATATCGGCCAAAGGCACGGCATCCGATGTTAAATCCATCCCTGTGGAAAGATTGGTGCCTCTTGTCTCAACCGGCAATTCAGGAAGCTCTTTTCTGAATTCTTTCCAGAATTTCAGAATTTTGTCTCTTACCTCCCCGCATTTTGCATTATTGAATACCACACCATTGAAAACGGCACCGCATATACCCCATGTTTCGCATCCAAATCCGAATCCGTTTGAAAGCCACAGATAGTCAAATCCGATATCCGAACAAAAATGCCTGGCCTGCCTGCCCAGAAACCTGCCAAAAGGAGTGCCCTGCTCAACACCTTCAGGAAATCCGGCGTAAGTTCCGGGATCGGCATTCATCTCGGCATAACAGCATACAAAACTTTTCTTGCCTAATGTCCCAGCCATGCATATTTCCCTGTGACGTTTGTATTTAAAAGCAGAAACGGCAAATTCCGGGCCCGGATCAAAAATTGTCCCCACACGGACTTTCCTGCCTTTTTCAGCAAACACTGCCTTCAGGATTTCCAATATTCTCTTGAGATTTCTATACTTGAATTCGGGAGGATTTTCACGATATAAGCGCGGTGAATGATGTATGCTTAGTTTTTCCCGCGGCAGATCCGGTATATTGCCGAATACTTCAGGATTTGCAACCCCTATGTACTTAGCCCATTCAAAGGAATCGTCAAGATTACCTTTGTATTCCAAAATCTCCGAGCCGTCGGCGCTCAAGAACATTACCGAAATATTCTCAATATCCTTAAAAAGCGGATGCCACTGGAAATAAATTGTTTCGCAAACCCGCCTTATTCCTTTTTCGGATAGATCCCAAAACGGTTTCAGGCTTACTTCCAGAGTTATATTTTTAAATTTCATTCTTTAAGCGGCCTGTAGATTAACTAACCACCGTTTGTATTTAGCAAATCCTTCAGTTAAATTATTTCAGCGCAGCCACAGGATACGGATATCCCGGGGACTTATAGAAAATTTTTGAACAGCGGCTTTATCCGTTTCTCCCGTAATGACATTATAACTTTCCTGCGCTCCTAACTCAACAATGTTAAGAATTATATCTCTTTTCTCTTCAAATCCCGGATTGAAGGCAACAAGAAGGGTTTCTCCGCGAACGTTCCGGTAGGTACTGACTGCAATACCGTCCTGCCAGTCACCCAGAGTGTTTTCCCAATAAGGCGTCCATACCGTAGATTCGTCATAGGCGCCAAAATCCCGCAGGGTATTATAGAGAGTTACCAATCCGGGAATCTGCTGGGAGTTATGAGAAACCGGGAGGGTATCGTGCAGAAGTGAAAGTCCGACAACTTCCGATTGCGTACACATATCTTCCGGTTTGGCCCGGTAATCGGGATAGTTGTGAGTGGCAAATAAATCAAAGGGCACGCCGTACTGTAGATGAACCATGTACGCCGCCTGGTAGTAGGGCAGGCTGAAGGTGCGGTAATCCTCAGCGCCAGCCCAATTCTCTCCGCGAGTGCCGAGGTGAGCGTACATGCTGAAAGGAGTAAAAACCGGGCTGTGATAAAATACAACGCCGTCCGGATCGTTAGTTTGCACTGTGTTATACAGGCGCAGGAATAAATCGCGCAGGGCCAGGATAGGAATTTCGCCATGTCTTTCTCCGTCTCTTTCATAGCCGCACCCGTGATACGGATTGTTGCAGGATCCCGGACCGGTCATGTCCAGATAGACTCCGTTTATCTTTTCTTCCTTCATCAACTTATCAATATGATACAGATAAAAATCCTTCCATGAACCGCTCGGGCATACGAGCGTATGGTATTCGCCGGAATAAAGCTGGCGCTGAGGCGGATACTGTTCCCATTCCGCCTCGAAAGAAGGAGCTTCTCCGTAAGTAATAGCTGTATAGGTCAGGTCACACCAAAGAATGGTCTTCATACCTACATTTGAAGCAATCTCACGTTCACGCCGCAAAATTTGCCGCTGCGCATCGTCTAAATCAGGATATCCTAAACTAGCTCGAATACCCGCCTGCACTGTCTTCGCATAAAGGTCTCCTTTTGTAACTATCAGGTCTGGACCCGTAAAATATTTATCCCGCAGGCGCCCATCCATTCTTCCGAGATATAAATCCAGAGATTCGGGATCAAGTTTAGGGATATTGTTAAATCCTGTGCGGTTCATCCTGTCGCGATGTACCGGCAAAAGAGGCCTCGTGGGCGTGCCCATTAGGCCAAATGAAAGATTCAGGTTATCCTGGCCGGCCGGCTTGCCGCCTGCCAGCAAAATGCGCAGCAGAATGACATCATCTTGTTCGTCAACAAAGTTAAAAGGCCCCTCTTCCGGCAGTAATCGGGGCGACGGCAGCATAACGAAAAGACCGCGGTCTACACCGCCTATCCATGTGAAATTTGAAAAGAAATCGTTCCAGCGCCATCCCCTGGAAGAAAATTCTGTCCTTAATTCCTCCGGTGCCGGGTAGTCGCGTTCAAGTTTGGCATCGCCAATCAAGGCAGCTGCCCACTTGCCGCGCATAAAGTTCATGCTGTTGCGCCCGCGCATATATCGCAGACCCTTGCGCCGCAAGGGCAGCTCCAGCCAGACCTCCCTGATTTTACGGCCGTCCTCCGGCCGCAGGCTGATTTCATACCATGCCAGGCCGTCAAATTCAATGCGCGCCCGTCCATCAAATGTCAACCCGCCTTCTTTACCTTTCCAGTCAAGCGTAGCTCCAACATCAGACACTTCCGAAACTGACGGGATTCCAGGCCTCAGCGGATGCGGACCGGAGCCGAAATCCACCAGCAACCTTGCAGGAGCCGCCAGAAATTGCTCACCGCGCAGGTTAACAGCATCAGGCATCACTCCGCCCGCAAAAGTGTATTCTTTCGCAAACGTCTTGACGTGTACATCGCCTCGGTTTTTGATTAATTGTACGGGAAGCCACGGCAAGGGCGCGCTCTCTATAGCACCGGTTTTTACATCCGCCCATGCGGGCCTTGCAGGAACCTCTAAATCTGCGGTAGAACCCGCAATCTTCCTGCCCTTTTCATCATGCAGTTCAGCCTTGACATAATAATTGCCGGCAGACAGCTTCTCAAGAGAAACGGCAAAGCGAAAATTCCTTTTGCCGTCCAGCCTATGCTCCGCTTTGCTCATAATCCGGCCATCTGCGTCTTCTATCTTTCCGGTCACTATACCCGAAGGGGGAAAGTCCGCTAAGGCTGAAAGATTTCCTTCCATCCATACCTTGCCAAGCAGGAAAACAGGTTTATAACGCACTGCAAATGCAGGTTTTATGGTAACTCGGGCCTTACCCCGTGCCACGGGAAGGCGGTCAACAACTTCCCATTGAAATACAACATCTGTGATTGATTCCACAGAAATAGAGCGGCTTATCTCAGAAGTTGTTTCCTCCAGCTTGATTTGCTCGCGCATTAGAAAAGTGCGGTCTCTCTCCGCCCGTAAAGCGCTCAAATTCAGAACAGGATTGCTGCCTTGCTTTAACAGTGCTCCCTTTATGCCGCCCTGCCCGTCCTCCAGAGGAGAATATCCCATGAAACGGAACGCAGGGGCGTCTCTTACAAACCGCGCCTCTCCGAATGTGTCGGGATGATTGAAACCGCCCTCTGTAGCCGGCGACCAGCTGGTCCACCGCTCGCTTACCGGATAAGTTATCTCGCTCGTATTATCGTAATTGCGGCAGAACTGCATACGCCAGAGACTTCCGGAAGCCGGAGGCCCGACTCCCAGTTCAGTCCAAGGTACGGATACCTCGGCCTGCCAGACATCAGCAACATACAAATCATCATGAATAAGGTGGTTCTTAACCTGCCATGCTCCGTTCCAATCAACGTCTCCATCCCTGCCTTCAAAACGAGCGTCCCACTGCGAACCGGCAGGATTAAAAGCAAGCTTATACCAAGGGGCGCCTTCCTCCGGCATAAGGTTAATCTCTATGGAATCATCGCGGAACATTTCTCTGCCGTCAAGAGGCAACTGCGGAATATTTCGCAAAAAGCGTTTTGATGACTCAAATGCTAAATACAGGTTCTTTTCATCCCACATAGAAAAAACCTTGGTGTCACGCTCAGCCAGAAACCCCGTCAAATCGCTGAACCCGCCAAGTTGCGCGGCCGCAACCCATTCAGCTTCATCTATGCGCCCGTCTATAACAGGAACCGTCTCAGTAAAAGGAATGGATGCAAGTGCAACGGGCAAAGACATTGAAGCCTGTTCCGGCAAAGCCGCCTTTCTGACAATGACATTATCAAAAGAAGCGCTGTCTCCTGCGCATTGCCTGAATCCGAACGTCCCTGCGGACAACTGGTCGTCCGTCCAGCTGTCAACCAGTTTGCCGTTAAAATAATGGCGGATAACACTGCCATGGACCTCTATCCGGACATGCACGGTTTCATCAATCCTGACCTGTGGATTTATCTCTACATCGCCGGCATGTAAAGTTTTATCCGCTTGAATGAACCGGGAAAGCACAGGACCACGCAAAATGAACATATAGTAACGTCCGTTTTGTTCTCTAATAGTCCATGCCGCCTGTGCCCGCTGGATTGTGACATCAAATTCAATATCTATGTCTGTCCAGTCAAAACCGGACTTTACCCGCACCCGCTCTGATGTCTTTCCACTTGGGCTGACAAGGACAATTCTGCCGGCCTGTAAATGCGACGATTGCACACCCAACCACTCCTCAAGTCCCCCGGAAAAATCATCGCTGAAAAGGATATTGTCCACGCCGGCAGAAAGTAAAGCCGGAATATATAAAAACCCCGCGCAGAAGAGGATCATTAACATTTTATGGAATTTGCGGCTTCCTGTTAAAAAACAGGAATATTTTCTCTGCCTCTTTCTGCCTGCAACCGAAAGCATGTAAAAAATATCACGAACCGGTTTCAACATATCCGTTTTTACCCCCATTTCAGAACCTCCTCGTATTTATTCTGTTAGGTCTAAAATCCTTATTTGCATCCCGGATTAATCCGCAGGCAGTCCTTTGGGGAAATAACTGTATAGAGTAAGTTTTTTCCCTTCAGGGTCCTGATAATAATATCCGGTCAGGTTTCCTGCATTTTCCCATCGCACACTCCCGTCCAGGAATCCAAAATTTCCTCCTTCCAGCTTGCTTACCGTATGATTCGGGAAAGTCGCGCTTGCCCCCACCAGTGTTACATCGCTAAAAACAAGTTTTCCCGAATTTTTATTATTACGGGCGACCCGATAATAATCAGGTTCTCCTTCCGGATTATTATAAAAAAAGCCCTGCCTAACACCGTCAACATGTTTCCCTGCCAAATAATAGTAACCAAAGGGTTCCGCATCAAAATTTTCACTTGTATTGTTTGACTTCCTCCATTTACAATCCGGCAGTAAACCTGGCGGGTTTTCAATATATACGGGATAATATGAAAACCATTTGCTTGTAGCCGGTTTTGACGGACAATAGCAAATCATTGCATTGTTTATATAACCCAACCTTAACAATAACCCCTGTCCCGTGCCCCCCTCGGCATAAATAGCCTGTTGAACAGGATTGTTTGCGCTCATACCAGATCTTGTAGGCATATAGAAACCATTATAATCCTCTGCGTACATCGTAGTGAAAAGCAATAATTGCCTTAAATTGTTCATACATACCGCTCGCCTTGCTCGCTCCCTTGCCTTGGACAGAGCGGGAAGAAGCATCGCGGCAAGTATCGCTATTATGGCTATGACTACAAGAAGTTCTATCAGCGTAAAACCGCCTGCACTAAATCTCCTTCTATTCATAACGCACCTCCGTTTTATTGTCATCCTGTATGTGAACAGAGCAGTCTTTATGGCCGCCTCTGATAAAAAAGTTATACGGCATGAACCGCCTTCTTTACTTTAGATTGTTCTTCTTGCGCAACTATTTCTTTTATATCTCTCGCGCCCACTTCAACCTCTCTTCCATCCAAAAATATTGTACCGGGTTTATCGCCGTAATTGAACAGAAAGTAGATTCTTTTCCTGCCGCTGAGCCCTTTTCTTACAATCAAATTTCCTTCACTCTCTATCTCCGGACAGAGAGAGACTTCACCGCAAAGTCGCTTCAGCAAAACTTCAGTTTTGGCCAAAAGCCCGGGATGACAACCGATTGCCAGCGCTTTGCCTTTTCCGTACTCGTTAACTGTTACCGCCGGTCTGCCGTCTTCCCACGTTCC
>JAFGKM010000040.1 GCA_016928555.1 Candidatus Omnitrophota bacterium
ATGGGCACCAGCAAGATACCTGCAGGCGGCATGACCTCCTGCGAAGAGCACTTCCAGATATTCGGCGGGGACTGGTATGATTTCTACACGAAAGAATACCCTTCGCTCGCCGAGGTTAAAAAAGAGATGGACAGGGTTCCGCCTGTCCCTGAATGGATGAAGGAAGTAATAGCGGATGCGAGCGGAGATTACAAAGCAATAAAAAGACTGGCTGAGACAACAGACAGCGGTTATATAATGGTTCTTTTATGCACGTGGGGCAGCTGGGCTGATTATTACGTTAATGAAGGGTTGGTGGGCTACCAGGGAGGCTTTATCACAGGGCAGGAACTGAAGGAACACATCCAGAGCCTTCAGGCAATCTCTCCGAGGGTAAAGGTCGGAATATACACATGGATGGCAAGCGCTTCATACGAATCAAGGATATTCGCAAAACATCCGGAATGGTTCCGCCAAAAGGATAAACAGGGAAATCCTGTCTACCTTTTTCCTGGCGTTGCTCCAAACTACTCCAGTATGATAAACAGAAAAGACTGTTACGACGAGCTACTGCGGCAATACGACCTGATATTTGACTATCTGAACCTTGATTTCATATACATTGACGAGGGAAGAAACCACAATGCAATCAACTGGGCGACGGGAGACGTCAGCCGCGACGACCATTTTTATGAATTTTATCTTGATGTGAATAAAACGGCAAAGAAATACGGCCCGGAGAAAGTCTTTTTCTTAAACGGCCGCGGGAATCTTTATGCGGACGTCAATTATATTGAGGCGCGCGGCCAGCTGCGCGCCGGATACTGGCGCAACTTTGCAGGTATGGGCCTGGGCATGGAGGCGATGCTTAAAAACCTCCGTCCCGAAGCACGTATAATACCGCTTTTCTGGACCCCGCCTCTGGCCCGAGACTACGTAAACAGGACAATCGCGCTTGGCTGGATACCTGCAACCCAATACGTGGATGAGGTGGCACAGCGCCCCTTTATTACCGCCGCCTACGAGATAGGCAACCTCAACACGGTCAAGATAGACTATTCCCCTGACTGGAAAAAAGACACAGCCACAAATCTTGAATCCTATCCCATGAGAAGGGCTACCGGAGAGTACCTGCTTTCTTTTATAAATAACGAGGAGAAAACAAAAACATTTGACATAAAGATTAACCTCAACACGCTTAAACTGGACAAAAACAGGAATATCACAGTATGGGGATACAGGGTGGCTAATGCCCTGGAATTCAAGGGGCAGACTTCCGAAAAGGTCTCCAGGGAAATATACAGGAAAACCGGGTGGAAGATGGACCTGGTAGCTGAACCGGAACTGCTCTACCTGGGCAAATATACAAACGACATAACGCTGAAAATACCCCTCAACCCGCTTGAACTTACAGTTCTTGAGATAACGGACAAATCGGCAGGGCTGTATTCCGTTGAAGGCCTGCCGTGCAACTTTTACCTTGCGGGGCAGAAGGGCATTAAACTGACGGAAACTGCTTCGGGCGTGATGATCGACAGCGATATTGAAGAAGCCGAAATTCTTCTCTTTGTTCCAAAAGGAAAAGAGGCAAAAAACATAAAGGTGGACAAAAGGTCTGCGGATTACGAGCTGGTGGACATAGCGGGAAACCTTTTGCCTGTGCTCAAGGTTAATAAGGGCGCAGGGCAGATGCTGGAGGTTGCCCTTGCCGACGCGGAGGGCAATGTTCCGGCGGGAAAAGTAAGAAAAGAACAGGGAGAAAAGCCGGCGGTAAAAGAGGAAGACCTTGGATTAACCCCAAAAAAAGTTGACAGGATACCGGAAGCGAAGGAGATAACTCCGGTCAACAGGACTGTAAAGGGAGTAAAGGTCCTCAACAAGGCTGTCCATATGGGAAGCACGACGCTGGGCGAATACCAACTGAAACTCAAGCCGTTCACGGCAACCGTGGATATTGACAACCTTGTTCTTGAAGCAGGCACCACGCGCAAGATAACAGAAAACCAGGGGCCTGCCTTTGCCGGAATTGAGATGGAAGGGGTGAAAAGAATTGAATTGAGGCTTGCCAATACGTATACAGGTTCCTTTCACTTAAGAGGCCCAAGGATGCATACGCACCAGTACGCAAAGAGCCACAACGAATTTGCAGGGTTTATTGTGGACTACCACACTGCAGGAGGGTATACAAAAAGGGTTGCACTCGGGGTGGGAGTGATGGACCCTGAGCTGAACACCAATAACCCGGGTTACGGTAAACACAGCAAGCCCGATGCCCTGTTTAATCTGGGGGATATTATAAACGAGTCAAGAGAAAAGATACTTACAATTGATTTAACAGGCTATGCGCCCGAGGGATGGGACGGAAAGGCCTGGTTCAGCGTTGGCAGTGACGCGGTGGCAGCAGACAGGCGCTTAACGGCGGAGATTCTTAACGTTAACGATAAGGCAAAAGCAGCGTCGCTTACAGGAACAGACCCCGGGGCAGTGAGAGAGCTGTTCCTGAAACCCAAAAGCATGACCGTGCCCAAGGCTTCGCCCTCCCCTGTAATAGACGGGGTGGTTGACGAGGAGATATGGCAGTCGGCTGTTGTGATAGACCAGTTCTTCCTCGTAGGCGGTGAAAACTGGCCGAAAGCAAAAACCAGGGCGGTGTTATTGTACGATAATGATTATCTTTACGCGGGGTTTACGTGTGAGGAAAATTCCAGGAAGGTTCCCATAACCGGAAAAGGCAATATATGGGATGGTGATGAAGTGGAAATCTTGATTGATGTAAACGACGATGCGGGTAAAACCTTCCATCAGATAATCGTGAACGCAATCGGGGAAAAACTGGAGTTGACAGAAGGCGGCGCATTTAACGGAGGCACAAAGGTGATGGCAACCAGAGAAGAGGGCAGAAGCTGGACGGTTGAGATTGCGATACCGTTCAAGGGACTGGGACTGGAAGCGCCCAAATCCGGGGACAAATGGAGGTTCAACCTTGCCAGGTACAGGCCCGCGGGCAAAGATTTTGAAAATGAACTGATAGTCTGGTCGTCAATGGAAGGATGGTTCCTGGAATTTGAAAAGATGGGCGAGCTGATTTTCAAATAAGCGGGGGAAAGATGCCTATTGTACCTATGAGGGAAATGCTGGCGGACGCGCTTAAGGAGAATTACGCGGTGGGCTATTTTGAATCGTGGGACCAGTGTTCTCTTGAAGCCGTGCTGGAAGCGGCCGAAGATTCCCGTTCCCCTGTAATACTGGGGTTCGGAGGAGCGTCCGTAAACATGGAATGGTTTGACAAACGCGGTTTGTACCTGCTTGCGTCTCTCGGACGGACGGCCACGGAGGATTCAAAAGTCCCTGTATCGCTCATGCTTAACGAGGTGCCTTTTATGGAGCAGATAAGGAGGGGGATTGCCCTCGGATTCAATGCTGTCATGCTTGATACCTCTCATCTGCCGATTGAGAAAAATATCCGGTTTACAAAACAGGCGGTTAATATCGCCCATTCCGCCGGAGCAGACGCCGAAGGAGAATGCGGGCGCCTGCCTGATGCTTCGGGCTCAGGCATAAACCATGCAGGCAGTGCTACCGACCCCGAAGAGGCAGCCCGCTACGCGGAAGAAACAGGCATTGACGCGCTGGCGGTATCAGCCGGCAACGTACATATAGACATGAACGGCAAAAACAGGATTGATACTGCCCTGCTTTCAAAAATCAGGGAAAAAGTCCATATACCTCTGGTACTCCATGGAGGCACAAGCATTGCCGAGGAGGATATACCGGAGGTTATCCGGCTGGGCGTGGCAAAATTCAACGTGGGGACTGTTTTAAAAGAGATTTTCCTCACGACGATAATAGAACTTGGACCTTCTGCGGATGACGGAAAGGTTCAGCAAATAGTCGGCTCCCGTAAGAGATGCGATATGTTTGAAACTGCAAAAAACCGCATCAAGGCCGAGGTTATGCGCCGGATGATTCTGTACGGCAGTACAGGAAAGGCATGACCTGCTACCAAAGGAGGAAATGTGGAGAGAAAACCGAATTTTGTTCTTATTTTCCCCGACCAGTGGAGAGGTGATTGTCTCGGCTCTCTGGGGCATCCCGCACAAACCCCGTTTCTTGATGAAATAGCATCCGGGGGCGTTACTTTTACCGGAGCATATTCTGCCTGCCCGTCATGCATAGCGAGCAGGGCAAGCCTGATAACAGGACAAACTCCGTCTACATGCGGACGCCTCGCTTACGGGGATAAGATACCGTTCAGGTATAAACCCACCTTAATGTCCTGCCTGCGCGATTCCGGCTATCAGACCTTATGTTCAGGGAAAACACATTTCTACCCTCAGCGCGTCGCCCTGGGTTTTGAAGAGCTCAAGCTTTACGACGTCCAGAATCTTGAAGGCGATTTTATCAGCGATTATCATCAATGGCTTGAGAAAGAAGGAAAAGGAGCGGTGAAGGATACTGCTCTTGAGACAGGTTCTAACAACTGGCTGGCTGTTCCATGGACGGGGCCTGAATATCTGCATCCCAATACATGGACAATGGATACCGCGCTTGAAATGCTGAAGAGGCGCGACCCGACCCGTCCGTTTTTTATCCAGATAAGCTTTCACCGCCCGCATCCGCCTTATGACCCGCCCGTATCCTTTTTCTCACGGTACAGGGATATTAAACTGCCGCCCGTGCCTGCCGGCGAATGGGCGGAAGAATTTAATCACCCGGTTGACAGGGTTGATGCGTATGAAGGGCGTCTGCCGGACCATGTGCTGGAAGAGACCCGCAAAGCGTACTATGCGCAACTGACGCATATTGACTATCAGATCGGGAAGTTGTTGTACTTTCTTCGCACAACAAAAAAATGGCTGCCGGACACATACATAATCTTTGTTTCCGACCACGGCGAACTGCTCGGAGACAACCACCTTTTTCGCAAATTTAATGCATTTGAAGGTTCTGCGCACATACCCCTGATTATTATGCCTCCGACAGGAGAAAAAGGTTTTCAGCGGGGCATACTCTGCGACAAGCCCGTGACCCATATGGATTTGATGCCCGCGATATTGGAAGCGGCAGGAGTGAGCATCCCGGATTCCGTAGAAGGGAAAAGCATCATGCCGCTGATAACCGGCGCCGAAACTAAATGGAGAGAATCCATTCACGGAGAGCATTCCCCCTGCTGGCAGTTTGTCACAGACGGCTATGAAAAATTTATCTGGCGGACTGATACCGGCAGAGAATATTTTTTCAATCTCCGGGAGGACCCGGGGGAAACCAGAGATTTGTCTTCCGACCCGCAATATGCAGAAAGGGTAAATATATGGAGGAACCGGTTGATAAGCGTCTTGTCACAGCGTCCGCAGGATGGATTGACCGACGGCAAAAAACTGCTTGCCGGCAAAAAAATGCCTGCCGTAAGAAAACACCTGTTAGAACCTCAGCTTGATGCCGACGGCAAGATAAGGCCTGACAGCCAATTGCGCGAAAACTATTTGAAGCATGATTTTTATTAAGAGTAGAACCAAATGAAACTCAAACAGGTAATTGCCGATAAAAACTCAATAGGACAGCAGTGGGCCGGCATACCGGGCATAGAAATCACGCCGGGCGGACGGGTGTTTGTTGTCTGGTATTCAGGAGGCGAGGACGAACCTGATGATGAAAATACCATATACATGTGCACCGGCAATGACGGAGGCAGGAGTTTTTCTAAGGCCGTCAAAATGGCGGAGCCGCGCGACGGTTTCCGCGCTTTTGACCCCGCTCTTTGGATTGCTCCCGGCGGCTCTCTGTGGCTGATTTTTAACAGAGGCCACAAGGATAAAGGGAAATGCGCGGTATACGGCCGCGTCTGCAGGGAGCCCGACGGAAAACAGGCGTGGAGCGATGAATTCAGAATCGGCTATGACGTACCGTTCAGCGTACGTCTGAATAAACCGACAGTAATTTCCGGCGGCGGCTGGCTCATGCCGGTTACATATTTTACGGAGCCCGCATTAAGCTGGTCTACCAAGGGCGGACAGCTGCAGGGAGCGGGTATTTCTGCCGACAACGGAAAGTCATGGGAGCTTTACGGTGCGGTTGAAGCGCCGCCATGGGCGCTTGAAAACATGTTTGTTGAGCGGAAAGACGGCTCTGTTTTAATGCTCATAAGAACCGGCGCTAAAACCTTATGGCAGAGCATCTCCGCCGACGGAGGCAGGACATGGTCGGAAGGCAGTCCCACGTCCATTGCAAACCCCGGTTCACGTTTCTGCATCCGCAAACTGCCGGACGGAGACTGGCTGTTAATTAACAGCCCGCTTCCCGACAGACGCTCACGGATAGAAGCTTTTATATCAAAGGATGAAGGGATTACATGGAGCAAGAGCCTTGTGCTGGATGAAAGAGACAATGTGAGTTATCCTGATGCCGCTTTTGGCGCTGACGGGACAATTTATGCGGTCCATGACCGGGAGCGCAAAGAAAAGGGAGAGATTATTCTGTCGGTTTTCAGGAAAGAAGACATCCTGTAAAAGGTTGGTTTATTGATAGTATCCCGAGGAGAGACAAATCCCCCCATACCCCCCCTTTGCAAAGGGGGGATTAAGAGGGGATTTACCTATGTGCGTGAAGTGGAAGCATTTTGGCCGCTTTCAATTCGTGCATAGAGGGAAGCAGCAAGAAGGAAGCAACGAGGCGTATGTAAAAATACGCC
>JAFGKM010000041.1 GCA_016928555.1 Candidatus Omnitrophota bacterium
CATTATTCTTCGCACCAGCACCCTCCCCCCTCGAGGGGGAGGAAGATAGGTGGGGGGGCAATCTTTTCCGGCTCGCAATGACAAAAAACATCGATTCGGGGTAAAGGAGAAAAAGTGCCGTACATTTTTCAGTCCGTATATTTTGATCGCAGGGTGGTGCCGGGACGCATCCTTGATATATTCATGCCTGAAAAAACAACCAGGGAAACGGCAGTGTTTTTTGTCCACGGGGGAGGCTGGCGCGGCGGTTCACGCATGCTCTATCATAAACTCATGGAGGCGTTTAATAAAGAGGGCTTTATCTGCGCCGCAACGGATTACCGCCTTGAGTACGTAAATATTTTTGACCAGATTACGGATGTGCGGCACGGCTATGACATTTTCAGGGAGATACTGGCAGGGCAGGGGCTTACCCAAAAAATTTTCGTGCACGGTTCTTCGGCAGGCGGCCATCTTGCGGCGCTTCTCGCCATGACTCTGCCGGGCGAATGCGGAGAAGAGACAGCATTCGGCGATTATGCCCTGAAAGATAAATGGATCCGGCCTGCCGGCGCTTCGCTTCAGGCGGCGCCAGTTACGTTTGAACCGTGGGAAGATATTTTTCCCATGATATGGCAGTCCATGCAGGATATAATCGGCGCTCCCTATGAAAAACAGCCGGATTTGTACCGGAGGGTATCACCCATCAACTATCTGTCAAAACAGACGCCTCCTCTCTTTTTGCTCGGCGCGGAGAATGAAGAGATGTTTCCTCTGGAGTATAACCTTGACTTCATTGAGAAGGCTGAATCCTTCGGCTGCCGCGTGGATTATAAGGTGTATAATAGGGCGGAGCACGGTTTCTTCTACGATGTAACGCGCCGCCAGCAGAAAGAGGCCTTTGCGGATATTATCGCGTTCATAGAATCCCTTTCACCCTCATCCTGACCTTCTCCCCTCCGCCACTAATACGTAGGCGGACAGGGATTTATCGCACTGACAACCGTGGCATGAATGCCACCGCTGCAAAAACGGGGCTCGCAATGACAAATTATTCGTAAATCTCGTATACTGTATTGTTCAGCAGGAACTGTACGTTTCGTCCCAGTGAAAGAAACTGCGCTGATTCAGGTTCTTTATCAATCAATTCAAAATACTCCGCACTTGCAAACTGTATCTTCTTTATATTCGCGTTACGCACATTTTGAATCTCCGAGTCTATCCAGATATTGCTGCTTTGATATACTGCCCTGCCCTGGATGTTTTTCATCTGGGATGCAAGGTTTTGCCTGTTGCCGGAACCGTCCATGTAAGATAGCCGTTCCCTGCCCTGATAAATTTGTTCGCTGTTGACAGCGTTCTGAAGAGAGTATATCTCACTGCTGGCGGCTACGCTTCCTTTCCCTTCTTTTTCCCGGATACCGCCGTAATCCTTTCGCATGCTTTCATTCAACAATTTGTCGGCAGCAACTTCATTTCTTAATAATTGCACTGCGGGTCTTGAATCTCCGTCCGCCCTGCGGCGGTCCTCTTCCTCCATAATCAGGAAGCTGGTATACGGCGTGATTATTCCGTATTTTCGGGCAACCTCTATTATCTCATCTTTCGTTTCTGTGTTCTCTCCGTTCAGCCGTATCTCATCCAGAAGATAACCGATATGCTGGGCCGCCCATATCTGAGGTATGAATTCGTTCTGCGTGTTTTCCGGCGGGAAGTCAAGGGTGTATTCGAATTTTTTGCTTCCGCCGGCGATTATCCCTTCAAGAGTAATCTTTGTGCTTCCTCCCTTTTTATACCGGCCGGTTATTATGACAGGGGAGTTTTTGAAAAGGTCGGGGAGTTTTTTCGGATAAGCGGCTTTTACCTTCAACCCTCCGAAGTCTATTGAGAGGTTTGAAAAAACAGGGAATTTTATTTTTTCATAAAAAGAGGAGAGTTTCAGTTCAAGGTTCTCTTCAGGCGTGACGTAGGTTCTGTAACCGGCTGATATTTCCGCAATCCGGTCGAGCAAATGAGTGTTTATCCCGTAGTCTATGCCGAAGACAAAAACCCTCGCCATATTCTTATTAGCCTTTCTTACCAGTTCCGCCAGTCCGTCTTCGTCGGTCATCCCTATCGTGGGTTTGCCGTCGGTTATAAAAATAATGTTCGACGGTTTCTTCTCTCTGTCCGCTTCCATGGAGGAGAAGGCTCTGGATAAAGCCTCTTCGATGTTCGTCCCTCCTATCGGACGCATATTTTCAATGAATGTTTTTGCGGAATTCAGGTTGTTTCCATCCGCTGTTTTAAGAGAGCCGAAGAGGTTCTCCGCTTCCGTGGAAAATCTGATAATCTCAAACCTGTCTTTTTTGTTGAGATTCTCAATGCAGAAAATCAGTGCATTTTTCGCCTGTTCAAGTTTCTTTCCCGCCATACTGCCGGAAGTGTCTATAACGAAGACAATGTTTTTCTGCAGGACTTTTTCATATGCCGGTTCATCCGACGGAGAGACATTCAGAATGAAAAAGCCGTCCTCTCCTGCGGTTTTGTGTGTCAGCAAGCCCACTCCGAGGTCCGCTTTGTCGGTTGAATAATAAAAGGAGAAGTCCTTGTCGGGCAAAACGTTTTTTTCTTCAAAATTCACAGCTGCCCTGTATCCGTCCTGTTTCCGGATTTTAATCTCATGGGTGGGACAGTAAAGAGTTTTAATTTTTTCTTTTGTTTCAAGGTTGATTCGTATACTTACTTCTTCCACTGGTTTTGAGGAGAACTTTTCCGTGTTCAAAGGATAAACATAATTCAACATGCCGGCATCTGATTTTAGAAGCTGTCCGTAACCGATGTTGACTTTTTTGGTTGAGCGGGGCTCTATGGGATAGATGCGCACTTTGAACGCATCCCTGCCTGAGTATTCAAGGAGGGCGGGGTCCTTCATCTTCCTGACTATGTCTTCGTAAATCTTCTTCGCTTTATCTGCAGGGAGCAATTCAGCCGGAACTTCCCGCCCGTTTATATCCATTGAAAAGCCGCTGAGCACCGCTCCGTCGGGAACTGGGAATATGTACATGCCTTCCAGTCTTGAACCCGTGGGATTGTAAAATTCCTGGCTGATGTTTGTCTTTGCAATTCGGTTTTTACCTATCTCAACCTCAACGTGATGGTACTTCACCTCAAGAGGGTAGGGGGTTGAACCGGGATGGACGGGGTTCGGAATTACTATCAGCCCGTCCGCTCTAACCATGCCTGCGGACAACAGCAGTGCCATTGTCATAAATTTTAACGTTTTCATTTTCTCGCTCCTTTCCCCCGTTCTAAATCCCCTCTTAATCCCCCCTTTGTCAAAGGGGGGTATGGGGGGGATTTGGTGAGGGGCGTTGACAGTGCGGTCTGGATGCCGCCGCTACATAGTGCGATAAATCGCACCGCTACAATCCGCAGGGATGACAGAAAGCGTCATTTAAGAGTGAACTGTTTTTCCTTTGCCTGCGTTCTCAGCGCTTTTATAAACGCTTCATTCAGAGTGCCTTTTCCGGAAGATTCAGTTCTTTTTTTCGCCAGAAATTTTTCCCTCTCGGAGTTCAGGTTTTTTATTTTGTTCTGTATCTCCGTCCTTTTTTTACTCATATTTTTTACGTATTCATCCCGCTCTTTTTCATTCATGTTTTTCATCTCTTCGGGCAGGTCGCTTTTCTTAAGGGCTTCAATCCTAACGGCTTTTTCCTTTACGGCATCCACAAGGTCCCATCCTGAGTTGGTATAACTTGCCGATGCTTTTGCAACCTGCCTCACGATAAGGCTTTCTTCCGATACCGCCGCCGCATTTGTTTCCTGGTCCGCCTGTCTCTTTTTGCCTTCCGCTCCTTTCATTCCGTAAGCAAGATACGTTTTATTCAGCTCCAAACCGAGTGCCTCTATTGCCTTGTCCTGGGGCGCTTCAATGTAAGCAACTGTTTTGTCCTGATCTATGTTGGCGTAGACTCCTTCGGCAATGTCCGCCCCGTCCTTCCATCCGGAATTAACTCCGCTCTGATACTCTCCGCAGTGTATCGTATTTACTATGATTCCCCGGCTGATAGCGCTTTTGCAGGTTTCCTTATAATTAACGCTTCCCTGCGTGAAAGGTTCGTTGCCTGCTATGAATATCACCTTGTAATCTCCGCTTGATTTACTCCATTGAAGCTTTCCAACTGCGTCTTTTATCACCCAGCCGCAGTATTCGTCGCCTCCGTTTGTCCTCAGGGCGAAGAGTTCTTCGGATACCTTGTCAAGGTCTGCGGTAAACGGCACAATCAATCTTATCCATCCTTCTTTAGCGGATAATCCGGTATTGCCGTATTCAAAAAGCGCAACCTGCAGTTCGGGGCGTTCACCGGATTTTTTTATTGAGGAAAACTCGTTCACTATTGTCCACAGCTGGCTTCTTGCCTGGTTAATAAGGCCCTCCATGCTTCCGCTAGTGTCAAGAAGAATAGCCATCTGTATGATCGGCTTTTTCTCCGCCCCGCGGCAGTTGACAAACAAAGCGAAACTTAAAACTACCAGCGCCTTCCAAATCTTTTTTGTTTCCATGATTTCCTCCTTTTTGCAGATTAGACACGCGGCAATCCAAAAAGTTCCATCTGGTATACAAAAGGATGCAAACAGCCGGGCGGTTTCTGAAGCGGGCGTCTGTTTGAGGAGCGTCCCGATGAAAAAGAATCGGGATGAAGAAGGCCGCCCGGTTGTTTGCTTGACTGACGGTTTTTATTTATCAGTCTATCTTTTGGAATTCTACGGATGGTTTTTGATTCACCACGTTAAGCTGGTAAGGAGGCAGGGGTGTTTTTTGCAGGGGCTGTTCTTTATACTGTATGATTATTTTGTCCTTTTCCTCAAGGGTATTTACAACGGTGTATTCGTTATCTGCCTGTATTGACGGCACGGCTACAACCATCTTTTCTTTAAAGTTAACATCGGGAAGAGGAAGCGTCAGGTTCTGGGCAGTATTCTGCGTGTTCCATATGGAATTCCATTCTTTTCCGTCCCTTATCACGATGGCATTGGGGAACGCAGCTTTTCTTGCCATGCCTGCCGTTTTTGCCGCAAGGGATATTGCTGTCTTCCCGGAGGTGTCTTCGCATACCGTCTTGCCGTCTCCTCCGATGTAACAGAATTCCCCTTCCGCCGATTCTGCCGGAGCAGCGCTTTTTCTTTCTGCATTGCTCACTTCTTCTTTCTTTACAGCAAATTCTTCCGCCGATCTGAGTTTTTCGCTTGCGGCCACGCCCTTTTCCCTAACAGAAAATTCGTCTGTTTTTTCTTTTGCCATATCTGCGTCTGACCTGGCGAAGACGGCAGGTTTTTCTGCCTTGCTTATAAGAGAAGACGGCGCCGTCTCTTCAATTACTCCATCTGTTTTTTCGTTTACGGGCGCTTTCGCCGTCTGCAATCCCTGAGCTCTCTGAGTTACCTGACTCCTGTTGAACATTACAAGGGATGCGGCAATAAGCAGGGCAAGTGTTCCGAGCGCCGGCACGTAAAATCTCTTCACGGGCAGAGCGGAGGGTTTTTCCCGCGGGATTCTTTCCATTATCTGTTTTGCAAGATTTGCGGGCGGCTGTACGGGTTGTGTCCCTGAAAGGAGTTTTTTTGTTTCCTTCAGCCGTTCAACCGCCGCTCTGCATTCTTCGCAGGTTTCAAGGTGAGCGGCAACGGAATCCGCAAGTCTCTTATCCAGCTCACCGTCCATATACAGCGACAAGATTTTTATATTTTTGTGGAGGTTCATTTGTTTAACTCCTCCCGGAACGGCAGAATTTTTTCCGAAAGCTTTTGCCTTGCCCTCGCAAGGCGCGATTTCACCGTTCCAGTCCGGCAGTTAAGTATGCCGGCTATCTCCTCGTACGGCCGTCCTTCCATATCCCTTAGGATGATAATTGCCCTGTCCCCGGGCGCAAGTGAACTAAGGCATTCATTCACTATCCTGCTTTTCGCATCTTTCCTTAAACTCTCTTCGGGAGAAACGTTT
Organism: Candidatus Omnitrophota bacterium; assembly: GCA_016928555.1. Classification (GTDB taxonomy): domain Bacteria; phylum Ratteibacteria; class UBA8468; order B48-G9; family JAFGKM01; genus JAFGKM01. The sequence continues at coordinate 5,966 of JAFGKM010000041.1, forward strand.
TCAGCCTCCGGTACGTCTTCTATCTGCATTACATTCAGGCCGGCCGAGTATGATGTGAAATTCTGTATTTTTCCCCTCCTGAGGCTGTTTTTCCAGACGTTGCAGGTTATACGATAAAGATATGTAAATATTTTTGAGCGCCCCTCAAACCTGTCAAAAGCCTGATAAGCCCTCAGGAACGTTTCCTGCGTTATGTCCTTTGCCTGATGATAATTCCCGCATAGCCTGTATGCGAGATTGAAAACGCCGTTCGTTTCCCGTTTTACGATTTCTTCAAATTCCTCTCTTCTGTCCATCAGGGATATCCCTTATATTTATTAGACACAAAAACGGTTAAAAAGTTCCTGATGCCGACCGGTATCACTATACGCTTGACTCAAATCCGTGTCAGGGCAGGGGAATTTGTGAATAGTCAAACGTCTCTGGCCTGCCTTTCAGTTTCAGCGCTATAACCGTTCCGTGCTTATCCGGCGGCCTGGAGGGAAGCCCTGTTATTGTCAGTTTGCCCTCCTGCTGTTTAATTTTCAGATTTTTCCCCCCGGAAAGCATCCTTGCAGAAAGAACTTTGCTTTTTATTCCGGTTATAACTGCGGTATTTCCTGGCCATCTGAATATGTGAAGATATGCGTTATTTCCTTTTGTCGTAGCCATTCCGAGCATTCCGGCTCCCCAGAATCCGAATCCGGCGGGCAACCTTACGGTTCCGTAAACCGCCTCGCCGTTTTTCTTCAGCCAGTTTCCGATACCCTTCAGGCGTAATATCTCTTCTCTGCGGATACTTCCGTCTGCTTTAGGTCCGATGTTGAGCAGATAATTGCCTCCGTTTGACGCGCATGTTACAAGGTTCTGTATAAGCTGCGTTACCGGCTTCATGTTGGGATTGTTTTTAATGTATCCCCACCCGCAGAAGTCTCCCATGGTCATGCATGATTCCCAGTATCTGCCTGCTTCAGACGCATTTGTGTTCTGTTCCGGAGTATCCGTATCTTCGGGCAGGCCCGACCTGTTATTTATTATTATGTGAGGCTGAAGTTTGCGCACCATCCCGTTGAGTTTTTTGCTTTTCCAAAGGACGGGGGTATCTTTTTTTGCATCCGTCCCGGGTATCCATCCTCCGTCATACCACAATATATCTATCTTTCCGTAGTTTGTCATAAGCTCGCGCACCTGCGCATGAACCTGGTTGACCATCGCCTTGAAGCTTTCAGGATGTTTTTCCCTGTTGAAATATCCGGGGAAGCGCCAGTCAAGGAGGCTGTAATAGAGCCCTGCGTGCATATTGTGTTTTCTGCACGCTTTGACATATTCCCTGACAAAATCTCTTTTTGCGGCTGTCTTTGCCGATGTGAAGTCGCTTGCTTTTGAATCAAAGAGGCAGAAACCGTCGTGGTGCCTTGCTGTCAGCACCATATATTTTGCGCCGGCTTCTTTTGCGGCCTTAACCCATGTTTCGGGAGTAAAACTTTCCGGCGGGTTGAATTCAGACGCAAGTTTCGCGTATTCGTCTTTTGGTATGCGCTCAACAAGCATTGTCCACTCGCCTCTTCCGAGCAGGGAATAAAGCCCCCAGTGGATAAACATCCCGAACTTCGCTTCAGTCCACCATTTCATCCTTCCTTCTTTTTTCATTAGTTCCCCCTTGTATTTAAACTCGTTCTGTCAAAATACGGCCCGCTCTTTTAAAAGGCGGACGGAGCAGCCGTTTCGCTCAGGTGCTGCGTGACAGGTGAAACTTACGCA
>JAFGKM010000042.1 GCA_016928555.1 Candidatus Omnitrophota bacterium
GCATAAGGGCAGTATCCTGCCGGCCATGACAAAACTTCTTTCGGGGAGCTGATGGCAGACTAACGAGGATATGCGGTAAATGATATCGGGCGCCATTTTTGATATTATACGACATCTTTTTAAATTAAAGAAATCTATCTTTTGACATGCGAGGGGGAATAGTTGTAAGATATTACCCAAAATATTATGGATGCCGATAAAAAAACCACTGTATTGATGACAATGTCCTGCGGCCCGTATCCCAAACTTGACGGGGTTAACAGCATGGACCTTTACAGCAGCCGGCTTACTAAAAACCAGGACATCTTTACTTTCCACAGTTATTATCCGCGTCTTGCCATACATCTTATTGCGCAGAACTTAAAGGCGCCTTCCGTTGTGCTTGAAACTCCTTCTTTCGGGGATTTCGTCTCCGAAATAAAAAAAGGATACGACTACGTGGGGATAAACTTTGACACCATTTTCTACGACCAGATATTCAAAATGGTCAAGGCAGTGAAGAAGTTTTCGCCGGAGACCAAGATTATTCTCGGGGGATACGGCGTTGTCTGCCTTAATGAAAAGTTTCAGGAAGAGCAGGAACTGGTAAAGATGGTGGATTACGTCTGCCACGGGGAAGGGATAAGCTTTGTCCGCGGGTTGCTCGGGGAGGACGTGGATGCGCCGGTTGCGCAGGATTTTCCCCTGGCGTATATTTCCATATTCGGACAGAAGGTTTATTTTGACAACCTTGTCTCCGCTCTCGGATGCAGGAGCGGGTGCGAGTTCTGCTGTACCTCCGCTTTTTACGGCTACAAAAAGGTGCGCATTTTGAGTGCTCTGCGGCTGTGGGAGCTTTTGAAGAAAAAGATTCAAAAGAATCAAGATACAGCCTTTACATGGATATACGACGAGGATTTCTTTGACGACCCTGACTATGTCAGGGAATTTGCCGGATACATAAAGAGCGACCCGGACATCAGTCCGGAACAGGTGAGATGGGGTGGTTACGGAAGCGTAAGAAGCCTTTCCCAGTTCACAATAGAGGAATTGCTGGAAATGGGGGTTTCTTCTCTATGGATAGGCGTGGAATCGGATTATACGGATTTGCCAAAGAGGAAGGGAAAAGATGTCAAACAACTTTTCTCGGAACTGCATTCGGCGGGGATACAGACCATAGGCTCTTTTATAATAGGCTGGGACTTCCATTCTCCGGAAAACGTGCAGAAGGACATTGATTACTTTGTTTCACTGCAGCCGACGTACAGCCAGGTCTCAAGCCTTATGCCTTGCCCCGAAACGCGCCTGTGGAAAAGGATGCTTGAAGAAGGAAGGCTTTATACGGAAGGCTTCAAATGGAGAAATCACCACCTTTACTCCATCATGCACAGGCATGAACTGCTCAAGGATGAGGAAGTTCCCCTGCTGGTGCAGGATACGATGGTTAAACTGTTTGAGAACAACGGGCCTTCGGCTTTAAGGACTTTTGAGTCAAACCTGCACGGCTATCTTTATTCTTATAAGCATCCGAATCCGAGGGTCAACAGGCGCAGGGCTATCTTTGAAAAATGGTGCAGGTTTATAGTCCCGGCTTTGCCCGCAATGAAGATTTACGCTCCGGGCAAAACGGTAAGGAAAAAGATAGATGCTCTCATGCAGGAGTATATTGATACGTTCGGAAAGATGACTTTTGCACAACATCTTCAGAAGCATGCTTTTATATTGCTTGCAACGCTTCTGAAAATCTCATCATTATTTCCGCATTCGGGAAGAGACCCGCGGACTAAAAAATTCTATTACAACAAATAAAAAAAGAGGGGTGAAGTCATCCGACCGCACCCCTCTCCATTATTGAAGCCTTTCTTATTTCACCAGCGGGAAAATATATTCTTCATAGCCGTCCGTATAGGTTACATAGGGGCCGTTAATCTTTAATACGATTTCCGCCATTTGTTCTCCGCCTGCCGTTTCTATGTATCCTATGACCGGTCCGGTGAGTTCAAGCGCTAACGATGAAATTTCGCTTGAAAGATACAGCACCGTGCCCGTCTGGTTTGTAAACTCCGCCTCAAACGAGCCGTAGTCGCTCCAGTCCCAGGTAAGCGCCTTTATTTCGGTGGTTGATTCCGGGAATGTGTATGTCCCGCCGCCCTGCAGGAATACCGTCTTTCCGCCTTTGGCCATGTGGTAGCTTGCGTCAAATTCAATGGTATTCCATGCGGATTGTTCCGCGTCAAGAAGGACGGTAACGCTTCCGAGCCCTTCCCTGGAAACTTCTCCGTTGAAGACGGCATCCCACTGCGCGTAGTTGAGTTCGCTCCACTCCGCATTCGGGTCAAAAGTATCCGCGTTGTCCAGCCCTGCGGTAAGAGAACCCGTAAGGATTACCGGCGTGTCGGTGCCAAGTTCGGTAATTGTTCCGTTAGCGGTAAGCGAATTCGGAAGGAAAGAGATAAGTTCTCCTTCAAGCGCCTCATTCTGGACAAACGTCATTACAAGGTCTCCTTCCAGTTCCGCCGTGGTTCCGACCGTAGTGGTTCCCTCGGATGTCAGGCGCGTAAGAAGAACCGTCCCGTCAGTCTCAAGTTGGATCGTCGCGGCGATAGTCCCTTCGCTGTAGAGAAGCTGCATTTCCTCCGCCGGCATCGCCGAGACTTCGCCGGAAACGACTCCGGTTGTTACCGTCATGTCTCCGTTCAGCGTCAGTACCGCGGTGCTCTGCAGAAGCTGCTGCAAAGAGGCATCAAGAACGGCATCAATATCAACGTTGATAACCGTTGTTCCGAAAGTGAAATCTCCGTCAATATCCGCCTCAATCGGCAGAAGCGCAAAGATATCCGCGGGGTCGCTTATGTCGGGTATTTCTGTTAAACCTTCGTAGGTGACGGTTCCTTGTCCGATAACCCCTTCGCACTGCACAATATTTTCCATGACAAAGGTCGCAGTGATAGTGCCTTCAGTTTCGCCAGGTTCTGTTGAATTATTATATGTGAAAGTTACCGTAACGCCGTCAACCACGACTACCTGCGGCGTCCCGCCCATAAGGGCGTCAACATCAATCTGAATCGCGGCTTTGATAAGGATGTAAATCCTTTCGGGCAGTTCATAAGGGAAGTTTGCCGTTACCTCGTCCGCCACCTTCTTGAAAAACGGTTCTATCAGGCCCGGAGCGCCAGAACCCGTATAGTTGTAAACAAACAGGGTAGTATCGCGCAGGTCGCTCACAAGTTCTTTTGCTTTTGTCAACCCGTCGGAATCCAGAGCCGGATTGAAAGGATTGTCCGCGATGAAAGTAATGGTTTCGTCAATAATCGTCTGTCCCGTACCTCCTATGCCCGACTGGTTCTGTTCCGTATCACTTAAAAAAGTTTCCAGTGCAGTTAGCAGGTTACCTCCAGTGCTGTTCAATTGCATATCATCAAGCAGGTCGTCAACGATTGACTGTATTGCGGCATCCATACTAAGGAAGTTGCTCTCTGCATACTGCGACAGCATCGCCGCGGCAAGACCGTATTCTATCTGCGACTGCAGAGCGGCCGCAGCTTTTTCCGGGTCTGTTACTAACACAGGGTCGGTACCGAGCACATTTGCCACTCCCGCAACATTCGCCGCTATGGCGTTTGCCTGGCTGATGGTTAATTCTCCCGGTGTCCCCAGGAGTGCTTCCCACAAGCGGTATGCAATCTCGGTAAAAGGCGTTACCATGGCAGAGACGGAATCGCTTGCATCCGGGACAAGAGCCCGGAGTAAAGCGTTGCCCATCTCTGTGCCTGTTGCTTCGTCTATGTAGGTTCCGCCTGCAAGTTCTACCAGAACGTTCCCTTCAAAACCTGCGAGAGATGCCATATACTGTCCATCTTCATCAGTTGTAGTCGTGCTTAATTCGGTTAACCCTTCAAGCGTGTTGCCGGCCAATCCGGATACTGTAATGTCCCCGTCCATCACGGGGCCCTTGAATCCTGTGCCCGAGGCTATGCTTACCGAACTACTGCCGCCGCCTCCGCCGCCTCCGCAGGCAATGCCGAAAGCAAGTAAAAGCCCTGACAGTCCTATCGCCGCCAGCAATTTCTTAAAATCTTTCCCCATAAGCACCTCCCTTTATTGTTTACGCAATAACCTTAGTTAACAAAGAGAACTTTTATTTACATTAATAATTATACCACCCATATACCTTCTGTCAAGTCTTTTTTAAAGAGACTTCTGAAAAACTTCCCAGATTGTCATTGCGAGGAGAGAAGCGACGCGGCAATCTCCTCAGTAGAGAAACTTAAGATTGCTTCGCTGCGCTCGCAATGACAAAACAGGGGCAAACATACTTTTTCAGAGGTCTCGATAAATAAATTTGACAAAAAAAATACGGGCATGTAAAATAATAAAAAATTGTTTTGATGGAAATTGACGCTAAAAAAACTTGACACGGTTTTGTATGCAGGTATAATTATATTAAATTATCTGCTGCGCTCCGGTTTAATACTGCCGAATAAGGAGGTGAGCACAAAGAAAGGCGCGGGCTGGAGACAAAAAGCAGCCGGATATAGAAGGGCGAATGACTTATTCCGCGGAAGCAAATCAAATGCCGAAGCGGATGAGCATAGATAACCAAGGAGATTAACAATGAGAAGTAGAATAGCAAAGATTCTGGTCGCGGTCTTAATCGCGGGGATGGCAATCCCGGCGTTTGCCGCGGTTCAGAACATCATGGTTGGCGGAGACATGGAAGTAGCAGGTCTCTACCGCAAGAGCTTTGATTTTGACGGAGATTCGGATTCATTTACCTTCACCTATATGGGAACAAGGGTGTGGGTAAAGGCGGAGCTTGCCGATAACATAACTGCGATGGTCAGATTAATCAACGAGAGAGACTTCGGAAACGACTACCTTAGGGAAATTGAAGGCAGTATTATCCTTGACCTCGCGTATGTAAAGATTGCCGACATTATGACAGCCGGCATGGACCTGACTGTCGGAAGACAGGAAGTCCAGCTGGGCGAAGGACTCGTGCTCGGCAGCAGATACAGAGCGATAGATTATATCGGCGCTGATATCGGCACGGCCGCTCTTGACTACGGACAGCAGAAAGCGTTTGATGCCGTCAGGGTAGACTACACTTTCCCGATGGCCGACGTAACTATATCCGGAATCAAGGCAAAGATTATTGAAACATACGGAGATATCCTTGGAGTAGGTTTGACCATAGAAGATATCGACCTGTATGCGTTGGCGATGAAATACAACGGCGAAATTTTCTGCCTGGAACCTTACGTGGTATATCTCAGGTCAGATGATTCCGTAACCCTGCCTGACGGAATGGACCTGTATACCCTGGGCATCAGGGCAGGACTTTCTCCGATGGACAGCCTGAACATCACCGGCGAATTCGCAAAACAGTTGGGTTCCATTGATTTTGCCGGCGGCCTGGATTTTGAAGGCTGGGCTGCTCTTATCGGAGCAGATTTCAGTCTGGGCGGAGAGATGGCGCCGACGATTTCAGCCGGATACAGCCACTTCACGGAGCAGGATCCTACCGCAACCGACATAGAGATGTGGATTCCGGTATTCCCGGCAAACATCGCTGACAGAGTCGGAAAGATTGCCTATCCGGCAGTCTTCTCCGGGGGTGAAGGTCTTTATCTCAGCACGGGTGTACCTGTGTTGGTATCCAGCGGACTTCAGGCGTTTAAGCTCGGAGCAAGCATACAGCCGACCAGCAATATGATGCTGGGCTTGAACTGGTTCCACCTCAGAGCGATAGAGACTCCGGGTGGCATCGACGAAGTTCTCGGGAACGAGCTTGACCTTTGCATCAACTACCAGTACACCGAAGACCTGTCTTTCGGTCTTGAAGCGGGAGTTCTTTTTATCGGTGACATGATTGATGATTATGGTATAGTTGCCGATGCGAAGAACCCGTGGCAGTTAATCGGTTCCATGAAAGTTGCTTTCTAACATAGAACCTGACTGCTGAGCAGTTTGAGAGGGGCTCAATAAAATGAGCCCCTCTCTTTTTTTCTGTAATTCCCGCCACTCTTGCCATTGCGAGCCCCGTTCCCATGGGGCGCGGCAATCCGACGTTCTTTGTCGTTGCGAGCGTTTTTTGCGCGGCAATCTCAACCACTCTTGTCATTCCTGCACGTATCAAACAGGAATCCATAATCTCTTTTTTTTCTACCCTTTGGGCTTGTCCGCCGTAGCCTTGGCGTAGCTGGGGAGAGGGGTGGGGTGAGAGGTATGTTGTTTTTACACATACGGAAAATTGAAAATATGCGGGGAAAGTGGTAATATCTACGCTATGAAAAAAAACATTTCCCGTTTGATAAACGAAGCGCTGAAGGAGGACATAGAAAAGGGAGATGTAACGTCCAGATTCCTTTTCAGTGAAAATTTCACTGTTCAAGCGGTTCTCACGGCAAAGGAAGAAGGCGTTATCTGCGGCATTGAGATATTTAAAAAAGTTTTCCTTTCCCTTTCTCCCTCTTTCAGGTTCAGGTTCAGGTTCAAAGACGGGGATGTTGTCGGCAGAAACCGGCTTACGGCCGAGATAAAAGGGCCTGTTAAAGAAATGATGGCCGGTGAAAGAACCGCTTTAAATTTCCTCCAGCATCTTTCCGGCATTGCCACCCTTACGAGAGAATTTGTTAAAAAGACCGGCGGACGCATAGACGTTTACGACACGAGAAAGACAATGCCGCTTTTGCGGGAACTGGAAAAATACGCCGTGAAGACCGGCGGCGGGAAAAACCACAGGTTCGGCCTGTATGACATGGTGCTGATAAAGGAAAATCACATTCATGCTTGCATGCTGAGAGAAAAGACGGACGACCGCGCGGAGGCACTATACAGAGTTGTAAAGAGTGCAAAAGAAAAGGCGAGAGGCAGGTATAAAGTAGAGGTTGAAGTGGAAAATTTTGTTGAAGCAAGAAAGGGGTATCTTGCAGGCGCCGATATCATAATGTTTGACAATGCTGATAAATCCGAACTGAAAAAATTTGTGAATTTCCTCGGGAAAAACCGGAAGAAGGTTATTATAGAATGGTCGGGCAATGTCGGATTGGACACCATGGGAGAGATAAGCAGACTGCCGGTGGACAGAATCTCCGCAGGTTCCACAACGCATTCTGCAAAATCCCTGGATTTTTCGCTGAAGATAATATAAAGGAGAACAACGATGGACAAACTTTTTCTCTCACCGTCTGAAGTTTCCCAAGAACTTATGCGCATCGGAAGCAAAAAGGCAGAGGCGGAATGGTTGGAACTTCTCCTGTTCGGGATACTCGCCGGGATTTATATCGGGTTTGGCGCACAAACGGCCCTGAGCGTTTCCAGCGGAGGGATGCTTGACCCGGGACTGACAAAGATTCTTTCAGGCAGTGTATTCAGTCTGGGGCTGATGCTTGTTCTCATCCCGGGCGCCGAGCTTTTTACGGGCAATATTCTCATGAGCATCGGGACGCTCACGGGAAGGTATAACGTCCTTAAACTTCTACGTAACTGGCTTATCGTGTATACTGGGAATTTTATCGGTTCAGTTCTTCTTGCATGGCTTGTAAATCAGACCGGGCTTATGGGTTATGGACCGGAGTCCCTTACGCCCGCAGGGATGACTGCCGTCAGTGTGGCCGGCAGCAAGATGGCGCTTGGCTGGATTGCGTCCATGACAAGTGGTATCCTGTGCAATATACTGGTATGTCTGGCGGTTATTCTGTGCATATCTTCCCTAACCATCAGCGGCAAGATTTTAGGGATTTACTTTCCCATTATGGCGTTTGTTGCCAGCGGCTATGAGCACTCCATTGCCAATATGTATTTCTTGCCGGCAGGACTTATGGCGGAAGGATGCTTTCTGTATAAGTTTCCGTTGATATGGAGAAATCTCATTCCTGTTACTATCGGCAATGTCATAGGCGGACTGATACTTGTCGTGTTTCATCCCAAGATGTTTAAGAAAATGCTGCACCAAAAATGAATAACGATATGTATATTGATACGCATTGCCATCTGAATTTCCCGGATTTTGACGGGGACAGGGATGAGGTGGTGAAAGAGGCGGAAAGGCAGGGTGTTGCCGGAGTTGTAAACATCGGCACCGGCATTGAAACGAGCAGAGAATCAATAGAAATTTCCAACCGATACGGCATTGTTTACCCTACCGCAGGGATACATCCCACCGATGTTGAAAACCTTGCTTTTTCCGACATGAAGCTGATAGAAAATCTTGCAAAAAATGAAAAAGTCAGGGGTATCGGAGAAACCGGCCTTGATTTTTATTACGGAAGGTCTTTTGAAGAGAAGCAGAAGGATTTTTTCAGCGCCCATATTGAGATTGCGGGAAAACTCAATCTTCCCCTCGTGATTCACCAGAGGGAAAGCAGGGATGAGGTGATTGATATTATTGAGAAGGGCGTTATGCCGGAGAAGGTTGTATTTCACTGCTTCGGGGGAGATGCCGAGCTTGCGGAGTATTGCAGGAAGAAAGGTTTTTATATATCGTTCACGGGCATAATAACTTTCAAGAAGGCGGATGACGTGAAAGAAGTCTGCCGGAAATATCCCCTTGAACTGATTATGGCGGAAACGGATGCGCCCTTCCTTGCTCCCGTGCCGTACCGCGGGAAAAGAAACGACCCTTCAAAGGTGCGGTATGTTGTTGAGGCGATAGCCAATGTTAAGGGGATGGGGATAAAGGAGTGCGCGGAAAGGATTTTTCTCAATTCCAGGGAATTTTTCAACTTGGGGTCAACTCTTGACACTTGACAACTTTTAAATTCATTACATAAAAACAATACTGTTTTGTCAAGTGTCAAGAGTTGACCCCATATGTGGGGGGAGATGAAATTTACGGTAAAAACCTACGGATGCAAGGTGAACCAGTATGAAAGCCAGCTTATCCGCGAGAATCTTGAAAAGAAGGGGTTTATCCTTTCTTCAGAGGGGGAAGCGGATGCGGTTGTGGTGAATACCTGCTGTGTGACGGGAAAGGCGGAGAAGGAGGCGCGTTCGTTTATCAGGAAATCTCTCGGTGCAGGGAAAAAGGTGTGGGTGACCGGGTGCAGCGTGCGAAAGGATGACAGGTTGAAAGAAATGTTTCCTTCCGCGGCGTTTTATCCCGACAAAGAGTCTTTTATAGAACGGGAACTGGCAGGGTTAAAGGCCGTCAGCAGGTTTGACGGGCACACACGGGCATTTGTGAAGATAGAAGACGGCTGTGAGAATTTTTGCAGTTACTGCATAATTCCGCTGGTCAGAGGCCGTGTTAAAAGCCGTCTTTCTGCGGAGATTATTGCCGAAGCCGGAAAACTTGCCCTGAACGGATATAAAGAGATAGTTTTGACGGGCATAGACCTGGGCGCGTACGGCAGGGATACGGGCGAAGGGCTTGTTCCCCTGCTGGAAAAGTTGAACGGGGTAAAGGGGCTTAGGAGGATACGCATCAGCTCCATAGAGGTTTTTCATCTTACCGACAGTCTTGTGGATGCCCTGCTGTCCGGAGAACTGTTCTGCCCGCATTTTCATATACCCCTGCAGAGCGGTTCCGACAGGATATTAAAACTTATGGGCAGAAGATACTCTTTTTCAGACTATATGAACATTATAGAAAACATAAGAAAAAGGGAAGGAAAGTGCAGGGCGGCGTTTACGACCGACCTGATGGTAGGTTTTCCCGGAGAGACTGACGGGGATTTCCGCCTGACATGCAGGGCCGTCGAGGAAGCGGGATTTATCAGGGCTCATATATTCAGGTATTCAAAAAGAGAGGGAACTGCCGCATCTTTGATGGAGAATCAGGTTTCAGGGGATATAAAAAAAGAAAGAGAAAAAGTCCTTGAAAACATTGTCAGGAAAGTGTCCTTGGGGGTAAAACGAAGACGGATAGGAAGCGTGCTCGAAGTGCTTGTTGAGCGCAAGACGGAGTGCGGCTGGGAGGGATATTCTTCCGAGTATCTGCCTGTTGAGTTTTCAGGAGAGGGATACCTGATAAACGAAATTGTTTCTGTCATGGCGGAAGGCCTACGCGGAGATTTTATTGCAGGCGGAGAAACAGGGAGGAATTCCTGATGGAGACAAAAACCATTATTCAGGTTGTGCTGGGGCTTGCATTTATTGTTACCGGTGCATTGCTGACCTTTAAACCGAAGCTTAATTACCAGAAAGAGAGCGTCTCGGATGCGTTTGCCGTCACGGGGATTATCCTGATGATTGTGGGCGTCGTTTTGCTCTTTTCACCCATGCTGAGGTAAGGCAGAACGGTTGTCAAACGCCCCGGGACGAAGGCATAATCAGGTTTATGGCTTCGGTGCGCGTCCTGAAATCCCTCAGGAAAATGCCTCTCATAGCCGAAGTGACTATTTTTGTGCCTGATTTTCTCACGCCCCTCATTCCCATGCACATATGCTCGGCTTCTATGACGACCATGGCTCCCTGCGGCGTCAGGACCTTCATCATCGTGTCCGCAATCTGGTTTGTTATCCGTTCCTGAAGCTGCATCCTCCTTGAAAAAACATCCACAAGCCGCGCAATCTTGCTTATGCCAACAACGTTCCGGTTGTCCGGAAGATACGCAACGTGCGCCTTTCCGTAGAAAGGAAGAAGATGATGTTCGCAGAGTGAAAAGAAAGGGATGTCTTTTACCAGCACAAGCTCGTTGAAATCCTCTTTGAAAATCTTGCCGAGGACCTTTTCCGGGTCATCTTCAATCCCGCTGAATAATTCTGCATACATTCTTGCAACCCTTTTCGGAGTTTCCTTTATGCCCCTCCTGTTGGGATTTTCGCCTATCGCTTCAATGATTGCTTTGACTGCGGCTTCTATCTTATTCTGGTCCATTCAATGTTTCTCCTTACGTCTCGTGTTATTTACCCTCCGGCGAGGAGTTTTGATTTTCTTCAGTTGCGTCTTTCCCGTCAAAAAGATTAATGCTTTTAGGCTTCAAGCCGAGTATTTCGTCTATCTCCTCGGAATTCAGCGTCTCTCTCTGAAGGAGCGCGCAGGCAAGGTCGTCCAGCTTGTTTTTCTGCGCTTTAAGCATCTCTGCGGCTCGGCTTTCGGCTTCCTCCAATATCCTGCGCACCTCGCTGTCTATCTCCCGGGAAGTCTCTTCGCTGTATTCCCTCTGCCGCACGAGGTCCCGGCCGAGGAATACGTTCTCATTGTGGTGGTAGCTCACGGGACCGAGGTTCTTGCTCATGCCCCATTCGCAAACCATGCGCCTTGCTATCTCGGTGGCGACCTTCAGGTCGTTCTCACCGCCGGTGAATATTTTATCGTAGATAAGTTTTTCCGCGCTCCTGCCCGCCAGCAGAGCGCATATGGAGTTTTTGTAATAGACGTCGCTTTCGATAAAGCTGTCCTCTTCAGGAATTATGTGAGTTACGCCGAGCGCCTGTCCCCTAGGTATGATGGTCACTTTATGCACCGGATAAACCTCGGGGAGCTGTTTCTGCACCAGCGTGTGCCCTGCTTCGTGGTATGCGATAATCCGCTTTTCTTTTTCGCTGATTACGATGCTTCTCCTTTCCACGCCCATGAGGACCTTGTCTTTCGCCTCTTCAAAGTCCTCCATCTCTATTTTTTCTTTTCCTTTCCTTGCCGCGAGGAGGGCGGCTTCGTTGGTAAGGTTTTCAAGATTTGCGCCGGACAGCCCCGCCGTTGCGCGCGCGAGAACTTTTATGTCAACAGAGTCCGCTACAGGCTTGTTTCTGACATGCACCGCGAGAATTTCCTCCCGCGCTTTTATGTCCGGCAGTGTTACTACGATAGTTCTGTCAAACCTTCCCGACCTTGTGAGCGCCGGGTCGAGAACGTCGGGCCTGTTTGTAGCCGCCATCACTATGACGCCGGATTCCGTCTGAAATCCGTCCATCTGCACAAGAAGCTGGTTAAGCGTCTGCTCCCTTTCGTCGTGGCCTCCCCCGAGTCCCGCAAACCTCTGCCTACCCACGGCATCAAGTTCGTCAATGAATATAATGCAGGGGCTCAGCCTCAGCGCCTGCCGGAAGAGATCGCGCACGCGACTTGCTCCGACGCCGACAAACATCTCTACGAAATCAGAGCCGCTCATGCTTAAAAACGGGGCCTTCGCTTCGCCCGCCACCGCTTTCGCCAGCAGGGTTTTGCCCGTTCCGGGAGGCCCTATCAGCAGCACTCCCTTGGGGATTTTGCCGCCCAGCTTCTGGAATCTTTTAGGTTCTTTCAGGAATTGAATGACTTCCTGGAGCTCTTCCTTGGCCTCCTTGCATCCCGCCACGTCGTCAAACGTAATGCGGTTTTTCTGGTCAGGCATTATGGGCCGGCTTTTTGTGAAAGCCATTACCTTGTTTCCTTCGGAAGACATCTGTCTTGTAATGAAAAACCACAGGAGAAGGAAAATAAGAAGTATGGGGATTGTTCCGACCAGTATGTTAACCCAGATGTTGGTACCTGATTCCACCTTGTAATCTACGTCGTTTTCCCTTAGGATGTTGAAAAATTCAGTATCTTCTTCAGGCCTGTATGTGGAAAACCTTGTGCCGTCCTTCAAAGTTCCGGATATTACGGGCCCTTTTACCACGACCGTATCGGATATGTTTCCCTCTTTTATTTCCGTAAGTAGTGCGCTGTAATTCAGAGATTTCCGTTTGCCGTCCTCCGAAAAATGCACCGCTATCATTATAAGAAGAAAGCCTGCGATTATCCATAAAAGCAGGAATTTCAAGGGGTTGTCCCTCCCCGGCTTTTTTTTGTTTTTTTTCTTGTCGTCCATTCTTTTACCGCCTTTTTATTGTATTTTTCGGCAAAGTATGTTAATTTTTTTCACCGTGCCTGTCAAGGAATGAGGCAGTTTTCTTTTCCGCCCCGTACAGGTCAAACCTCAGGTTGTGGAACAGAAGCGATGCTTCGGGCGAGGTTGTTTTTGAATATTCTTCCAGAGTTCTCAGCGCTTCTCCTGTCCGCATGAAATTCCTTTCAATAATCTGGCGGATTGTGGCTTTGTCCCTGCTGTCAATTTCCCTGCCGGTATCGCCGGAGGAGTCCCGCTCTTTTTTCAGGGATGCAAACCCGAAGTTTTTTTCAACGCCTTCCGAAAGCGAATGCCGTATTTTCTTCAGATGCTCTATTAAATCCCTGTTTTCCCCGTAGCAAAAACGAAGGCCGTCCTCTATGACGCGAAGCGCTTCCCTTGCTCTGTTGAAATTGGCGTCTATAATCCTGAGCACCTTTTCCATAATTTTCCTTTGTCTTCGGGAGAATTGAGTGAAAAGAGATTCCAATAAGACGGCGTAAAAAAACGCATCATAAGAGAGCCCGCCCCCGAATCTCTCCGGAGCCGGTAAAGAAGAAACCGGTCTAAAAGACCGGCGGAACAGTTTTATTTGTCTTCTTCGTCTTCGTAAAGTTCTTCTTTTTCCGCCTTGCCGCCGTTTGCTTTAATGCTTGTTACGAAAACCTCAATGTTGGATATCCTTTCAACGCCTACCGCATCCTGCAGATAATCTTTTGTTATCCCCTGTATGCTTGAGCATATTTCAGGGATGTTAAGGTTGGCGAAAAGCTTCAGCGCTATCCTTGTTTCAAGCCCTCTCGCCGACAGGGCTGTTTTTACCCTCAAAGACCTGATGCCGGGCATCTGCTTCAAAAGCATTGAGTTTATGTAATCCTCTATTGCGCGGAGTGAAATCTTTATTTTGCCTCCGGGATTGTCAAAAGAAACAACCTTTGTTCTGTACATATAATCAAACCAGTACACAACCCATATGATTCCGATTATTACCAGAACCATGCCTATTATTCCGAAGGCGGAGATGTTGTCTTTCGCATACTGCGTCACCCTGTCTAAAAAGCCTCTTTCAACGGCCGCCCACATCGTCAGGAAGAAAAAGGAGAGGAATACGCCGGCGATTATGTAAAGCGTTCCTACAATTCTGCTCCAGATTTTCATCTTTTTTCGTCTCCTTTACCCCATGTTCGAAACCAATCTTTTAGTAGCGGTGGCATTTATGCCGCGGTGTCAGTGCGATAAATCGCACCGCTACACTGTATAATTTTTGCTGTTTTCTGTCAACCGGTTTTTCTGCCCGAATAGTTAAAAGCAGAGGGGAGTTTTTCAATAATATCCGAGGCGATGAGCGGCGTTTCTCCCGTCTCTTTTGCCGCAATGTCGCCTGCAAGCCCGTGAATGTAAGCGGCGTATTTTGCCGATTCAAAGGCGCCGTAACCCTGGGCAAGAAAGCTTCCCGCTATTCCCGCCAGCACGTCTCCGCTTCCCGCCGTAGCCATCCCCGGGTTTCCCGTAAGGTTCATGCAGGTATTTTTGCCGTCCGTGATAACCGTCCGGTATCCTTTCAAAATAACGATTACATCATGCTTATCTGCAAACTCCCTTGCCGTTTTCTCCCTTCTTTTTTGAATCTCCTTTACTGCCAGTCCCGTTAGCCGGCTCATCTCTCCCGGATGGGGGGTGAGGATAACCGCGCCTCTGCGTTTTTTCAGAAGGAGTTTTGCCCCGGATACGATTGTTATCGCATCGGCGTCTATAATAAGCGGTTTTTCGGCGTGCTCAACAATTTTTTTCACAAATTCCGCAGTTTCTTCAAGCGTAGAAATTCCGGGTCCTATTAAAACTGCGTCTGCCTTACCGTTTATAAACTCAAGAGCAGGCCCTGCCGCATTTGCGGAAAACCTTCCTGAAGCAGTTTCCGGAAGAGGGAGGCTCATTGCCTCGGTCATCTTTATTTCAATAATTGCGTTAAGGCTTGCCGGTATTCCTATTGTTGCAAGCCCGCATCCGCTTCTCATTGCGGCATTTCCGGCCAGGCATACCGCTCCCGTAAGTCCGGGGCTTCCCCCGAGTATGAACAGGTGGCCGTAATCTCCCTTGTGCGTGTCTTTCTGCCGCTTATGCCGGAAATTCATTTTTTAACCCGTGTTATAAAATACGCATATGGCTATTGCAGTGTTCTGCGTGTGGGAGATGGATACGGAGGTTTGAAATTTTGATATTTTTTCGTTCAGCTCTGCATCAAGGATTTTGACGGCAGGCCTTCCGGACGGAGTTTTTGTCACTTCGGTTTTTCTGTAATGCTGCGGGATGCCGGGCATCCCCGCGTTTTTAAGAAACGCCGTCTTTGCGGCCAGTTTGCCCGCAAGCGTTATCTTGCTGCTGCCGGCCAGTTCTTCCGGTGTAAACATGCCGTTTAAAGCCTGGCGGGAAAGAGTTTCAATTTCTTCAAGTTTTTTTGCTTCTATGGAGAGTTTTATCATTTAGAGAGTGGGACGACATTTACGACTTTTCTTCCGTCTCTTTCAATAAAATCAACCATTCCGTCAACCAAGCTGAAGATGGTGAAATCCTTGCCTATGCCTGCTCCCTGCCCCGGTTTTATCCTGCTGCCCCTCTGGCGCACGATGATATTTCCGGCTTTTACCTTCTGTCCGCCGTAAACCTTCGTTTCCAGACATTTGGGATTTGAATCCCTTCCGTTGCCCTGTTTTTTTCTTCCCATAGTCTGACTATTATAACAGCATAAAAGCCAAATGTCAACAGAACCCGCCGAATGGGTAGCCGCAGGTCCCGCCTATGCTAAAAAAGCTTCGGCGGGTAAACTTCAGCCTGCACAAAGAAAAAGGA
>JAFGKM010000004.1 GCA_016928555.1 Candidatus Omnitrophota bacterium
ATAACTCCATACCAGCACCATTGCCGTACACGGGGCTATGCCCAGAAGTATCGCACCGGCGAGGTAACTGCGCCACAGCGGTACAGCAAGCATCTTTATCCCCTCCCGCATTATGACTGTTCCCTCGCCGTGCGCCGCCCCAACGGCAAGGTCAAGGCCGAAGGGCATTTTGACATAGTCCAGGGCGTCCGTTCCTATTAAACGCCTGAAAAGGATTCCGAGAAAAAAATAGGCGATAATATACATGGTAAACGGCTTTATTGCCCAGTTGACAAAAAGCGTAAGTCCGACCGGTCTGCCGCTCTTACCAGCTTTAATTACCTCGGCAAAGTCAATCTT
This sequence comes from Candidatus Omnitrophota bacterium, assembly GCA_016928555.1. Lineage (GTDB taxonomy): Bacteria > Ratteibacteria > UBA8468 > B48-G9 > JAFGKM01 > JAFGKM01. Next base: position 340 of record JAFGKM010000004.1, read on the forward strand.
TACCATGATGGGATACATCATGAGGAAAAGACAGACGGCTATGGGTATGGATATGACCGGAGCGTCTCCTACATATATAGCCAGCCCGTCAAGGAATTTCGCAAAGCCCGGAGCGAGCCTGCCCAGTATAATGCCGCCCGCTATGCATAAAAACACCCAAAGGGTAAGATACCCCTCAAAAAGCGAAAGTTTCCTGTCATTCATTTTTTCCTTATTATGCCTTCCAGAACATGTACAGGCCTGCCATGATAACAAGGATACCGCAGATTTTTTTAATGGCCGAGGAGGTTTTGGACCGTTCATTCCAGTGAAGATAAGACTCAACAAATTCGGCAAGCATACCTGCTGTGACTATGACCGCACAGTGTCCCACAGCGTACATCAGCAGAAGTGAAAGGCCGTATAAGAACTGCGTGCCCGAAATTCTGAACGTTACTGCAAGCATCGGCGCCATATAGGCAAAGGTGCATGGACCCACGGCAACTCCGAACAGCAGTCCCAGGAGAAACGCCGCAAGAAGTCCTTTTTGCTTGAAAACCGGCTGGTTCATGCCTCTCAACCCAGGGAATTTTACGAGCTCAAGAAGGTAAAGACCGACAAATATCAATACGGCGGCCACCAGATAATTGCCCCAGCGTCCGACGTCTCCGGCTATCCTCCCAAGCAATGCGGTTATCGTGCCTATAACAGCAATCGTAACAAAAATGCCTGCCGCAAATATGAATGATAATCTGAATGCTTTCCTAGTAGATATCTTTCCCTGTTCGCTTATAAATCCGACAATGAGAGGAATGCTGGCGAGATGGCAGGGGCTTAAAATAATGCTCAATATGCCCCAGACCAGAGAAGCGGATAAGGCAATGAGCGGAGTACCCTCAACTGCCTGCGTCAAAGCGATGAACAATCTTTGCATGGTTAGTGCTCCGCCTTTTGTGTTTTTCCTTTTTTCGTGAATTCATAACCGAGGCTTTTCCAGCGTTCAAGGATTTTATCTTTAGGCATGAATCCCATGTTTCTTGAAATCTCTTTTCCTTCCGCGTCAAGGAATATCTGGGTGGGGATGCTCCGTATGCTATAGCTTTCGGCAATTGAAGAGTTTTCGTACACATCAAAGAATTTTACCACCAGCTGTCCTTCATGTTCCGCTTTCAGTTCCGCTAGGATGGGGCGCATCATCTTGCATGGGATGCAGTTGTCCGAGCCAAGTTCAAGCAGATGGGGAAGGTTTTCGGTAACGATGTTTTCTGTCGAAACATCGGATGTATTATCAGGAACTGCTGCCTTTTGCGGCGAAACGTTATCTTTTTGCTTTACTATAAACATCAGCAAAATCAGTATTATAATCGCCGGCAGTACAACTTTTTCAAGAGGAAACCTGTTTGCATGTGCCGTTTTTTTGCGCTTCATCTTCTCTTATTTTCAGAAAGAAATTAAGCAAGAAATTTCTTTATTTCTTCAGGAGTCAGGATTTTACCCGCGCTTTTTACGGTCCCGTTAACTACCAGTGCGGGGGTAAGCATGACTTTGTGGCTCATAATGTCCTTAAGTTGAGTTACCTTAACTATTTCCGCTTCTATACCCAGCTCTTTTACCGCTGTCTCCGCATTTGCCGTCAGCGTTTTACACTTCGGACAACCTGTGCCCAATATCTCTATTTTCATTTTTAAATCTCCCTGTTTCCCCCTTTTCAAAAGGGGGAGAATTAAATTTTTTAGTTATCTTAACAAGCCGAAGAGAAGGCCGCTTATCGTTGCCATCATTATTACAAGCAAAATGTATACCGCTGTTTTTTTCAAACCCAGAATGCTTTTGATGACAAGCATGTTTGGCAGGCTCAGAGCCGGTCCGGCAAGCAGTAAAGCCAGCGCAGGGCCTTTTCCCATCCCCGAGCCGATGAGCCCCTGCAGTATAGGAACTTCAGTAAGAGTTGCGAAATACATAAATGCGCCGACTACGGAGGCAAAAAAGTTTGCGAAGAAGGAGTTGCCTCCTACAAGAGCCGCTACGAATCCGGACGGTATAAACCCCTCATGCCCCGGTCTGCCGAGCAGAAGCCCTGCAACAAAAACGCCTGCAAAAAGCAGGGGCAGTATCTGTTTTGCAAATATCCATGTTGCAGAAACCCATCCCCGCAATTCTTCTCTCTTGAACCATGTTTTCAGCATATAAAGAAGAAATAGCAGTAAAGCTCCCGTTATATACCATTTAAGATGGAATATTGCCGAAAAGATTCTCCCGTCGCCGCCCTGGAGTCTCGTCCAGTTGGCGAAAACAAGAATTCCGACCATAGTAAAAAGATAGACCGCATTTTGTTTTATTGTGCGCGCCTCTTTGGCGCCTTCAATCTCAGCGGGCGGGTTTTCTTCATGCCTGCGCCGTTCTTCCTTCAGGAAGATAAAGTGCATGAGAAGTCCTATGAGTATGCTGAAGATAACCGCACCTGCAGCCCTTGCTATGCCCATTTCCCAGCCGAGAACCTTTGCCGTAAGGATTATTGCCATGATATTGATGGCGGGGCCTGAATAAAGAAAGGTTGTCGCAGGTCCAAGTCCCGCACCGCGCCTGTAAATGCCGGAAAATAAGGGAAGCACCGTGCAGGAACAAACCGCAAGTATTGTTCCGGATACCGAAGCGACGCCGTAGGCAAGAACTTTTTTTGCTTTTGGGCCGAAGTATTTCAATACGGCGTTCTGGCCCACAAAAACCGAGATTGCGCCTGCTATGAAAAATGCCGGCACCAGGCAGAGAAGCACATGCTGCCTTGCGTATTCCTGCAGGAGCGCAACCGCTTCAAAGAACGGATTTCTGAATGCCAGTAATGACATAGGGAAGAAATAAAAAAACAGGAAAACTAAAACTGCCAGAGCGAACTTCTGCCATTCTTTTAGCGTTATATTCTTCATTTTTTAAAAGTTCTGTATCCTCTCACCTTGACCTTCTATCCATAAGGAAGGGAAATGATGGGAGAGAAGTTTTTTTATTTGCAGATTTTATGCCTGTCTATGCCTCTGATTTTTAAAATATCTTTTTTTATTGAGGGGCTGTTGTCCAGAGTTTGCGACAACACCTTCCATATTTTCAACAGCGGAGTTTTCCTGATTATGAAGAATTCCGTGTAAAGGCCATTCTGCCTTTCCCCTATGATTCCAGCGGATTTTAATTTCAAAAGGTGCGCCGTCACCGAAGGCTGTTTTATGCCGAGCACCGCTGTTATCTCGCATACGCACAGATTCTTTTTTTCAAGCATCTTTACTATGCGCAGGCGGTTTTTGTTTGCAAGCGCCTTGAGAGTTTTTTCAAGGATGTCCATCACGTATCCTTTTCTGTATAGCCAAAAGACTATATAAATTGTACCTTTTTTTCTGCGCCTGTCAAGGGATTGCATTTATCTGTCCATTGATGTAGAATATCTCGTCAGTTGCATCCATGGAGACAAGCAATGAAGATATGTGTTTTGGCCGAGAGAAACGAACTGTTTGGAAAGATATTTTCGGAGGAGGATTTTGCCAATCTCGGAAAACTGGGTACGGTGGAAACATGGGACGGGAAAAAGGATATTAAAGAATTCGCGGCAGGAGCGGATATTATTATTACAAGCTGGGGTTCGCCAAAAATTGACAGTGCCTTGCTTGGCGCCGCTCCCGGGCTTAAATTCGTTTTCCATGCCGCCGGCAGTATAAAATCCTGCGTTGACGCAGAAGTGATGAATAAGGGCGTGCGCGTGAGTTCCGCCTCCGGAGTTCTGGGCAGGAATGTCGCAGTTACAACGTTCGGATGGATTCTTTCTTCGGTGAAAAAGATACCGTGGTGGAGTGAATACATAAAGGAAGAAAAGGACTGGAGGGGGGATAAAAAGCTTCTTCAATACACCGAAGAGATAAGCGGGGTAAATACGGGAGTTATAAGCATGTCGATAGTTGGGAAAAATCTCGTTTCCCTGCTGAAAAGCGTAACGGACAAAATTTTTGTTTATGACCCGTACTGGAGTGAAGGCAATATATCGGAATACGGAGGGAAGAAGGTTGAAAGCCTTTATGAAATTGCTGAAAAGTGCGATATTATCGCCTTGTGTGCGCCTCTGTTGAAAGCGACGGAAGGGATGCTCGATAAGACTTTTTTCAGGAAGATGAAAGACGGCGCAGTATTGATAAATACCGCAAGGGGGGCCATAATTGACGAAGGCGCATTGATAGAAGAGCTCGGAAAAGAACGGATTTTCGCATGCCTGGATGTGACTAATCCCGAACCCCCTGTACCGGAAAGTCCTTTAAGGAGTTTGAAAAATGTTGTGCTGTCCCCGCATATTGCAGGCCTGGTCAATTCCGGGCTCGGGGAAATAGGAAAGTTCTGTGCGGCTGAGGTAAAAAGATTCATAGACGGCAAACCCCTTTTGAATGAGATAACTCCCGGGAAATTAGATATAACCGCTTAAGGTTATTTTTTATCCCGCAATCCCTCAAGCTTGGACGGCAGTCCGAAGATTTCAAGAAATCCCTGCGCCGCTTTATGGTCAAACATGTCCTTTAACGTATAGGTTGCAAGGGATTCGCTGTAGATGGAATAAGGGGATCTTCTGCCCGCAACGGTGCATGCACCCCTGTAAAGCTTCATCTTTACTTCGCCGGTAACGAACTTCTGGCTTTCATCCACAAAAGCGTCCAGGCACTCTTTTATGTGCGAAAACCACTGTCCGAAATAGACAATCTGCGAATATCTCTGGGATATCAGTGTCTTGAATTCGTACAGGTCTCTTGAAAACACAAGTTTCTCCAGTTCTCTATGCGCGGCGTGCAGTATGACCGCGGCCGGCGCTTCGTATATCTCGCGTGATTTTATGCCTACCAGCCGGTCTTCCACCATATCAATCCTTCCGATGCCGTGCTTCCCGCCGGTTTTTGTCAGTTTTTCAACGATTGACAGCGTGTCCGCGCCTTTACCGTTCAGAGAAACAGGCACACCCTTCCTGAACCCGATGGTTGCGTACTCGGGTTTTGCAGGCGCTTTTTCAGGGGCAGCCGTTATCTGATAGGCGTCTTCGGAAGGCTCGTTCCACGGGTTTTCAAGCCTGCCGCATTCAATTGAAATTCCCCAGAGGTTCCAGTCTATGCTGTAAGGTTTTGCTTTCGTCACGGAAACCGGTATTCCGTATTTTTTTGCATAATCGATTTCTTCTTCACGCGAGTGGAATTCCCATTCTCTTACAGGAGCTATGACCTTTAGTTCAGGAGCAAGGTATTTTGCTGTGAGTTCAAATCTTACCTGGTCGTTGCCTTTTCCCGTGCACCCGTGGGCAATTGCCTGCGCATTCTCTTTTTTTGCAACTTTTACCATGCCCTCGGCAATCAGCGGACGTGCGAGAGCCGTTGCAAGGGGGTATTTATCCTGGTATATTGCCCCGGCTTTTAGAGAGGGGACAATATATTCGTTGACGAACTTGAGGCGCAGGTCCTCAAAATAGAGCCGGGATGCACCTGTTTTTATCGCTTTGGCTTTCAGTTTTTTCGGGTCGTCGGCCTGTCCCACGTTTGAGGTATAGCATATTATTTCGGCATTGTATTTATCCTTCAGCCATTTTATTGCGACCGAGGTGTCCAGCCCTCCGGAATAAGCAAGCACTATCTTCATTTGCATCTCCTTTAGATTGAGTTCTCTTAAAAACGTGAAATGTGAGATGAAAGAAAAACTGAGATTGCCGCGCCAAAAATCGGCTCGCAATGACAAACTATTTCGTTTCACATCTCACTTATCACTCTTAGAGTATCTTTTCTTTTCTGAGCCGTTTTATCAATCCCGCCCTGCCCATGAAAAGAGCTCCGAAACCTGCGGGGATTGATATGACGTTGATTACAATTTTTGCCGTGGGATGAAGGGATATTGCCGTGAACAGGAATATTCCTATGAATGTTGCAATCACCCATGTCAGGGTTGTTTCCCTCATTTTGAAAAGAACCATGCGCCCCACGAATACCGCGGGGAAGATTCTTGATATATATACGGACGAGAAAAAGAAAAAAGCAATGATAATGCCCAGAGGCGCTCCTATGATTGTTATGAAAACAACCAGCATGGCTATTACGGTAAGTATTATGAAAGAAAGCCCCGCTATGAAAGACTGAATGAATTTTCGTCCGGCAATGTCGGCTGTCTGCCTGAAAAGATTCGGGAAAAATAAAAGCATCATCATTGCCGGAAACAAAAGAGAAAAGAAGTTATAAAAACGCTTTATTACATCTATGCGGGTTTTTTCTTTTGCCAGTTCGGTGATAGGCCTTGTCCATTTTATTTCACCGAGTATGTCAATATGCGACAAGTCCATTTCTTCCGGCGTGTTGTAAGTCAAATCGCCTTTTATGAACGTCCCGGGCGCGAAAACGAGATTATTCCCGTATAGCACGATATCGTCAAACTCTCCGGATATCGCAATCTCTTTTCCCCAGAGGATTGTTTTGCCTTCCGCCTTTCCCGCTATTGTTATATGCTCCGCGCTTGCGCGGAGGTTCCCCTGAACAGGCGCATTGATACGAATGTTTTTCCCGAAAGAGGTAAGACTGCCTTTTACCGTTCCTTTCACGTCTATTGTACCGCCGACCAGATAAACGTCGCTGCCGGCGTCTCCCGAAAAATGCACGTTGAAGCCGATGCCGATGAAATCGCCCTCAACGTCCGTATCCGCAACAATCTTTCTCCCGATTCCTATGAATTCATTTTCCATCCGGCCTTTGATTTCTATCTCGTCTCCGATGGTGAAAATTTCCTCGGAAGCGTCTTCTATCAGAATCTTCTCCCCCATCATTATTTTTGCTTCCGCTGGCGGGGGCGTGAAAAAAACGGACGAAAGCAAAATTAAAATCATAAGGTTATTTTTCATTTTTCATTATTTTCATCAGCGCAATTTCGTCGCATCTCGGGAATTTCGGACAGTTTATGCAGTCTATCCATACCTTGTGGGGCAATTTGGATTTTTGAATGCGTTCAAATCCGAGTTTTTCAAAAAAGGGCGGGATGTAAGTCAGGACAAAAACTTTTTTGATATCCATAGACCCTGCTTCTTCAAAGAGTTTTTCAATGAGGAGGTTTCCGTAGCCTTTTTTCTGGTATTTCGGGGAAACGGCGATAGAGCGTATTTCGCCGAGGTCTTTCCATATTATCTTCAAAGCTCCGCAGCCTACCACTTTGCCTTCGAGGTCTATTACCCAGAAATTTCTCAGCCGGTCGTAAATCTGGTTTATGGACAGGGGCAGCATTTTGCCAGCTTCCGCAAAATTGTTCACAATCCGTTTTATATGATTAACGTCTCCCATTTTCGCTTTTCTTATAACCGGTTTCATATCTTTCTCCATTTTAGTTGTTTATGTAAACTCTGCGCCCGGAAAGGCTTATCCTGCCTTCGGCTATCAGCCTGACTGTAAGAGGATATATTACGTGTTCCTTTTCCTGTATTCTTCTGTGCAGGGTTTCAGCTGTGTCTTCTTTCAGAACAGGGACTACTGCCTGCAGGATTACGGGGCCGGTGTCAACGCCGCACTCCACAAAATGCGTAGTGCATCCCGTAAACTGTACCCCGTAACGTAATGCCTGCTCCCATGCCGCCAGTCCCTGAAAAGCGGGCAGGAGGGAAGGGTGGATGTTGATGATTTTACCGGGGAACTCTTCCATGAAATCTTTTTTCAAAACGCGCATAAAACCAGCCATGCAGACAAGTTCAACGTTGCATTTCTTCAGTGTCTCTACGTATTTTTTTTCAGTTGCGCTGGAAAGAAATGTTTTGTGTTCTGCTTCAGGTATGCAGAGATGGTCTATCCCCTCTTTTTCCGCGATTGCAAGAGCGCTGGATTCCGGGTTATCGGTTAAGACTGCGCCGACCTTGACCGAAAGTTTTTCAGTTTTTATGTAGTCTGCTATAGCCTGAAGATTGCTGCCTTTTCCAGATGCAAGGACTCCTATTGTAAGCATTTTTTTATCTCCTGTATATCCTTGAGTATGTCCCTGAAGATTTTTTCAACGTGCTTTTCCGTGCCTGCCGGCGCTTTATCCCTCATCCTCTTTTTTGCACCCTTTATTTTATATCCGTCGCTGTAAACAAGAAGTTTTATCCTATGGAGCTTCTCAATGTCTCCTTTCCTGTAAATGCGGTGCCCTCTCTGGTCTCTCAAAGGGCTTATGTCGGAAAACTCCTTTTCCCAGAACCGTATTATATGGGCGGGCACTTCAAGCATTCTGCTTGCTTCCCCTATATAATAAAACTTGTCTTCCGTCTTCATCTTTTCATTCTTCTTTCGTTTTCCGGCGCATCAGCTTTATTATCTCTCCTTCAGGTTTCCTGTTTCCGTATATAATCCCGTGGAGCGATTCGGTTATGGGCAGGTCAATATGCAGTTCCCTGCCGAGCTCATGAAATGCCTTTGCCGCGGGAATCCCCTCTATTACCATCCTGCTTTTTTTCAGGTATCTTTCTTTGCCGGTTTTTATTATCGCTTCTCCGAACGACCTGTTCCTGCTGTGACCGCTGAAGGACGTCGTTATAAGGTCGCCTATCCCTGAAAGCCCCCTGAAGGTTTTTTCCTTCCCTCCGAGAGAGCATCCGATTTTTATCATTTCGTTCAACCCTCTTGTCAGGTAGGCGGATTTTGTGTTTATTCCCAGCTCCATGCCGTCTATAATCCCTGCGCCTATGGCTATTACGTTTTTAAACGCTCCTCCGGTTTCAACGCCGGCAACGTCTCCTGACGTATATACCCTTAATGTATCACAATTCAGTATTTGTTGAAAAACGAAAGCAATCGATTTTTTCGAGGAAGCGGCAACAGCGGCAGAAGGCATGCCTGCGGCTATCTCTTTGGCGATTGTCGGACCCGAGAGCACTCCGAAAGGCATATCTGCGTCAATCTCCGTCGCAAGAATTTCCGACATCCTTTTTCCGGTTGATATCTCAAAACCTTTAGTCCCTGTGAGAACGGGCTGGCCCTGATAAAAATTTTTCAGCCGCCTTGCTGTTTCCCTGAAAAAGGAAGACCTTACAACTATTATGAGAAAATCAGATTTTTCAACTGTTTCTTCCAGCGAGCCGGTTATTGCGACGCTTTCGGGGATTTTGAAACCGGGGAAATAATGCGTGCTTTCTCTTTTACCTGCAAGCATGCGGCAGTTTTCCGGTACAGGCTCCCAGAGCGTTATACTGTATTTCTTCTTGGCGAGAAGCCGTGCAATCGTTATTCCCCATCCGCCCGCACCCGCTATGCCTATTTTTTTTCCCATGGCAGTTTTATTCTGTTCTCTTTTTTAGCGAGGAGCCGTTTTATATTGCCCCTGTGGGTATATATAATCAAGGCGCATATTGCAATGCCGGTCGACGTAAGAAAGGCGTCTTTATGAAAAAGATGAATGAAGAAAGGCATTGACAGGGCGGCGGCTATTGCGCCGGCTGAAACATAATGGGTGGCTGTTATCATTACTGCCCAGACAAGCAGGGCAAGCAGGGCGGGGGCGGGGAAAAGGGCGATAACCACTCCGAAGCTTGTGGAAACGCCCTTTCCTCCTTTTCCTTTCAGAAAAATTGAAAAACTGTGCCCTGCCACGGACGCAATGCCTGCAGATACAATCACAGGCGGAGCCATTGAAAAGGATTTTGCAAGGATCACAGGCAGAAGGCCCTTGCCTATATCAAGTAAAAGAACGGCGGCAGCCAAAGGTCCGCCGGCTACCCTGTATACGTTCGTTGCACCTATGTTGCCGCTTCCGTGATTCCTTATGTCTATCTTCTTAACGGCGCGGCATAACGCGTACCCCCACGGAATGCTCCCTACTAAATATGCGCCTATTATTAACAGAGCAGTTATCACTGGTATTATATTTTCAATACCTCTTTCACCTTGTCAACCGCCGTTGCCGCGTCTGCGGCGTATGCATCCGCTCCTATCTCATCCGCATAGCTCTGGGTTACGGGCGCTCCGCCGATTACTATCTTGACTTTGTCTCTCACCCCGGCCGCCTTCAGCGCCTCTATGACATCCTTCATGGATACCATTGTTGTTGTGAGGAGAGCGGAAAGTCCCACAACCGATGCTCCGTTGTTAACGGCCTCCACGAATTTTTCGGAAGAAACGTCTATTCCAAGGTCGTCCACGGCAAATCCGGCGCCCTTCCACATCATTACTACGAGGTTTTTCCCTATGTCGTGCAGGTCGCCTTTAACCGTGCCTATGGCGACTTTCGCGATGGGCTTTATTCCAGCCTTTGCAATGTGAGGCTCCATGATTGACATTCCGGCGTGCATCGCCCTTGCCGCTATAAGAACCTCGGGTACGTAAAATTCGTTGTTTTTGAATTTTACTCCAACTATCATCATACCGGCAATAAGTCCGTCATTGAGGATTTTCTCAATGGGAAGGTTTTCTTTCAACGCCTGATCAACCAACTCTTTCGTTTTATTTGCATTTCCCGATATTACCGCGTCTTTTAAACCCTGCAGAATTTCTTCGGCCATTTTCACTTCCTCCTTTACCCCGTGTCCTTTAAGAAACGTGAAATGTTAGATGATAAACGACGGCTTTTGTCGCTCCTGCACGTTTTAAGCAGAAAACCACAACAATTTTTTTTCTGGATCCCTGCCTAATATCCGCAGGGATGACAGAAAGCGTCACTTTTTACATCTCACTTCTCACTATTCAAAAGTTAGAGGCTATTACGTTATTGTTGTTAAGAAACCTTCCCAGTATTATATACGGTTAATTTTTTATGTCAAGTTTTTTTTAAATATTTTATCCAATATAATATCCCAGGTTTATCCTGATTGCAAAAATCCTTCTTTGCGGGCATCCTTAACAGCCGCGCTTTGATAGTCGGCGCAGGGTTTCCAGAACGGACTCGTGTTGCTTCCGTCGCCCCAGCCGCAGACAGTCTTTACGTCCGGAATTTTGTCAAAAATCAACTTGTACAACCGGCGTGCGGGAAGCGTTGCGCCTGGGGGCAATCCGAGAATTTCAAGCATGCGCAGGTCCCTCAATATATTCTTTGGGTGTGTGCTGTAGCAGAGATGTTCGCCTGCATGATAGACATTGCACGGGTCGCAGACCATGCAGCAGCCTTCAACGAGCGTGACGGGTATGTCCGGATCCGCCTCCATGCGCATGCGCAATTCAACCAGATTGTCCTGAACCAAAACTTCCATTTTGCGGGTGCACAGAATACATAATAAATGATTAGGCCGGATATAGAGACGCCCTGCTTTGTTAATGATGAAAGCGGCTGAACGCTCCTTTTCCCCTTTCATCTCCGCATGCGTGCGCGGCCGGATTATTGCCCAGATACCTTCCCCTGCCAGTTGCTCGCCGCGTTTCCATTGCTCCTCATAGGATATTTCACGGGCAGTGCCGGCAATGCGTTCATAAAAGCCTTCTCCTGAACAGGGGCATTCGGGCCAGACCGATGTATCGCCTGACAAGCCTCGGCACATGCCCTCAAGCGTACGGAGACGGGAAAAGAGTATTTGGTAAGCATGATAAGCCGGCAGAACAGTGTTGGGATAGATTCCCAGCAGGCGACAGACTTCAAGGTCTTTTCTCCTCTCTGCAAAAGCATCTTTGCGCTCCTTGAAATCTCGCGGGAAAAAGCGGCCTCCGCGTTTTTCGTAAAGCTTTCTGTAGTGAACGCGCACTACCTCGGTATCGGCACAGATGCGCAGAGGCACATGGGGGTATGACCACAATACGTCAAGAAGCTTTTCAATCATGGCGGGGCCGCAAGGCGGATTCTTGCATCCTCCCCGGACGCATGCGGCGCAAAGAAGGTGGTGCGCCTGAACCGGGTATGGTTCTGCGTCCGGTCCGGAGCGCAGGGTTCGAGTCATCGGTTCAACAGGGGGCATTGTATTTGACTTCATTGAAATTTTCCGCGTGCAGCAAGAACTTTCTGTTGAATAATGTTTAAGTTGATGTATAATATAACACAGTTATTTCAGACGGACAAGCGATAGTCCGGGCGGTTAACTCAGCGGCAAGAGTGCCACCCTTACAAGGTGGAAGTCGCAGGTTCAAATCCTGCACCGCCCACTTGCTCCGAACCGACGCTTTTTGTCATTGCGAGCCGGAAAAGATTGCCCCCCACCTATCTTCCTCCCCCTCGAGGGGGGAGGGTGCTGGTGCGAAGAATAATGA
>JAFGKM010000043.1 GCA_016928555.1 Candidatus Omnitrophota bacterium
TACGCAAAAGTTTTTCCTTGAAAAACAAGAAGGACATATTAGTTTTTCAGGCATTGACAATACGTTAATGGAACATCCCCTTCTTTTTGGACATTACTGAAGAAAACAGTATAATATAAAGCATAACAACGGAGGGGTAGCACAGCTGGCCTAATGCGGCGGATTGCTAATCCGTTGTACGGTCAAAAGGCCGTACCGTGGGTTCGAATCCCACCCCCTCCGCTTACGCTGAAAAACAGCTTCAGCGGATAAATCCGCCCAGTGATGGTATATTCCGGACACACAGTTTACACCTTTGGTAAAGAATTCACCGGAATCAGTGTTCAGCTTTTTGTCATTTATGAATAATGCGATAAAAGAACTGCAGAAAATACCCGGTGTCGGAAAAAGCATTGCATTCGACCTACACAGCCTGGGAATCCACTCTGTAAAAGACCTCAAAAAAAAAGACCCGGAAGAACTTTATATAAAACAGTGCAAAAAACAGGGGATGCATGTTGACCGCTGTGTATTATACGTCTTCCGCTGTGCCGTCTATTTCGCCTCTCACACAAAACACAATACGGAATTGCTTAAATGGTGGAACTGGAAGGATTAAAGGGAATAAAAATACAAATAATGGAACTTTTGGGGAATTTGGGTGTCTAATTGTCAACGGCATTTAAAAATCGGGAGGTACGCAATGAGAAAAACATGGAAGGTATGGGTGTTTGCGGGGATGATGTTTGTATTTCTTTTTCTGTTGTCGGCTGTTTCTTCGGCAGAAGAGAGTTCCATGCCGGTTTTAAAGACACAGGCAAAAACTCTGGCGGTATTCAAAAACGGCCTGGGGTTTTTCTCCCGGGAAGGAAGAACTGCGGTTGATAAGAACGGCTGGGCGGTAACTGAAAGCGTACCTGACGCAACACTGGGGACTTTCTGGCTCCGGGCAGACGGGCTGGAGGAATTGATAGCGCTGAAAGAAGAGCAGGAAAAGGAGGAGGAAATAAACGTTTCAAGCATGGAAGAACTTCTGGAAGCCAATGCCGGCAAAGAAGCGACAATAACTCTTGATGAAAGGACTCTTTCAGGCAAAATCAGGATACTTTCGGATAACAAACCGGTTTCTTTCATTATCATGGAAACGGAAGAAGGCGAAGTGGCGCTGAGAACCGGGCAGATTAAAGAGATAAGATTCAGCCAGTCTTCAAGCGGCAAGGTTGCAAGGAAGAAAAAAGAAACGGTGAAGAGACTTAAATTCAAATTAGGCAAAGCCAAACAGGGAAAGACAGAAACAGCAACTCTCTCTTATCTGCAGAAGGGCATCGGCTGGACGCCGAGCTACCTGGTGGATATCAAGGACGGCAAGAAGGCAAAGATAGCAATGAAGGCTCTTCTGATAAATGACGTGGAGGATTTGGAAAATATTGATATTTCTTTCGTGGTGGGATATCCCAATTTTGTGTACGCGGATATCCTTTCTCCCATGAATCTTGTTGAATCGCTAAGCCAGTTCCTTAACAGTCTTGAGAGGGGCGGAACAAGGGGTATCCGTGGCGGAATTGCATCTAATATCATGGCACAGAGAGCTACCTTCGCTGAAGCGTCAAGCATAGGCGGAGATATTTTTGACTTCTCCGTTTCCACGAAAACCCCGGGCGCATCCGAGGAAGACCTCTTCCTTTACCAGAAGAAAGGGCTAAACCTGAATAAGGGAGAAAGGGCTTCTTACTATATCTTTTCCGGCGAGGTTGATTACAGCCATATTTATCAGTTTGACGTCCCGGACACGCTCAACGTTGACCGCTTCGGAAATTCACAGCAGAGACAGAGAGAGGGAGAAATCGGGCCGCAGGTATGGCATTCGCTTAAACTTCTCAATTCCACCATATATCCATGGACCACCGCGCCGGCATTTATCGTGAGCGGAGACAAACCGTTAGCGCAGGATACTATCAATTACACGCCCAAGGGAGTTGAGACCAACCTCAAGATAACCGTCGCCACCGATGTGAAGGTTGATTACAGCGAATACGAAGAGGCGCGGCAGAGGGACGTGAAGATACGATATAACAATTACGACCTTGTCACGGTGAAGGGCGAGATTTATCTGAAAAACTGCAAGGGAGAGGATATAAACCTTGAGGTTAAGAAGGCGATAACCGGCGAGGTGCTGGAAGCCGGTTACGAGGGCAAGATAAAGAAGGTCGCAGAAGGGATAACGGGCGTCAACTCAAGCTCTTTAATCTCCTGGGAGATTCCGCTCAAGACGGGCAAGGAGATAACCCTGCCCTACAGTTACAAGGTCTATATCCGCTGAATGGTTATAAGTGGTATAATCTGGATATGGAAAGGAAAATTTCACCGCAGGGCTGGTTTTTTATATTTTTGATTTCTCTCCTCGGCTTGAATTTCATACTGCCTTTTGCAAAAGTGATTCATTCTCCGTATAACTGGTCGGGCATCCTTTTTATTGCCTTCGGCTTTGTCATAAACATATGGGCGGATAACCTCTTTAAGACATTCAAAACACCCGTAAACCCTGCTCAAGAGCCAACCTATCTGATTACCGGCGGTCCGTTCCGTTTCAGCAGGAATCCAATGTATCTGGGGATGGCGGCAATCCTTCTGGGCGCCGCCATTGTTTCCCGCTCTCTGATTTCTTTCATCTTTCCCGCAATCTTCGTCGGAGTGATGCAGAAAATATTTATGCCGTTTGAAGAGAGCATCATGGAATCCGTGTTCGGGAATAAGTATCTTTACTATGAAAAGAAGGTGCGCCGCTGGATTTGAATTGTCCGGGCAGGACAATCTCCACGCTTTATCCTGATATCTCTTTGACTGCATGTCAGTTTTTCGGAAGAAACTATTTAGTTTGGGATGAATAACGCTATGCAGATTCAGGTATTAAGATTTTCATTATCCAATAATGCTGTTAATTGATTTATCAAAGGCGGGATATCTTCTTTTATCGTTTTCCAGACAATTTCCATATCAACATCAAAATAACCGTGAATAAGACGATCGCGAATACCTGCCATCTGTTTCCACGGTATAGCCGTATACTTTTCTCGGAGTTGCAGAGAAACTCCTCTGGCGGCTTCACCGATAATCTCAAGAAGTCTTACAAGGGAGAGGCTTAACATCCTATCTGTGTCAATATCCTTTCTCTTACGATTCTCCAGAAATTTCACGGTTTCTTCAGAGGCGTCCAAAATGTGTTTAATCCTAACCAAATCATTATTTGACATAACATTCCTCTGATTTGTTTTTCACATCTTCTCTGAAATACCTGCTCAAATCTTCAGGTGTCCGCAGGTCAACTTTTCTGCCGTTAAATATAGAGGATAATTCTTCTTCCATGTCAATAAATCTGAAAAATCCGGGAGTAAAGCCTGTCTCGAATTCAACAAGGATGTCTATATCGCTGTCCGGATTAAAATCGTCTCTTTGTATTGACCCGAACAAAGACAATCGGTTAATATGATTCCGCTCGCAGAAATCCCGGATTTTATCTTTTGGTATTGAAACTGAAGTATTCATTTTTTCATATCCTCTAAAGTATTTTACCACAGAATTTGAGCAACAGAAACACCAATTCTTTTCCAATACAGAACGGCAATTACAAAACATTTAAACAGTGTTTTTCAAAGCGGAAAGTTGAATTGGAATTCAGTTTGTTCTATTGTGGAACATACTTCCGCTTCCGTAAGCGACCCGAAAGATAAAGACGTTTTAATAAAAATCACTACAAACCTTTTGACCGATTGACCTGTCAGAAAAAATCTTCCTGCCATCTGCTTGACGACAACCCGCAGAGTGCTAAAATTAGGGGATAACCCGGAGGAGAAGATGAAGATACTGCTTATTTCCGCAAGCCCGCGCAAGGAAAAAAGCCAGACCTTTCTTATGGCAAAAGAAGTCGCAAGAGGTTGTGATGACGGGAAAACCGCCGAGATAATCCACCTCTGCAACCTTAAGATTGAATTCTGCCGGCACTGCGAGTTCTGCCACAAAAAGATTCCGTACTGCCTCATTAAAGACGATGTCCACAAAGTCCTGAGAATGATGCTTGAAGCGGACGGAATAGTACTTGCAAGCCCTAACTATATAAATCATGTGACCGGCTCAATGAAGACGCTTTTTGACCGCTCAAGCCATTTTATACACTGCCTGCGGCTTATGGACAAATACACAGCGGGAATTGTATCGTCAGGAAGCGGGCATGATAAAAACGTAACTGATTACCTCAAATACTATTCCAACACATGCGGCGCCCAGTTCGCGGGCAGTGTGTCAGCCCGCGCGCCTGTCTCTCAGGAAAAAATGGATGAGGCATTCGCCTTAGGCAAAAAACTATGCGCGGCAATAAAAACAAAAAAAGAATTTCCCGCCCAGTTACGGATTATAGAGGAACATAAGAAGCATTTCAGGATGTTAATGGAGCGAAGGAAGAACGAATGGAAGGAGGAATACAAATACTGGGAAGATAAAGGCTGGCTGTAATCCGGCAGGTTGTCTTTTGGGAAAGTTTCTGTTATACTGCTTTGAGTAAAAAATCTGAAAAACACCCCTCATCCTAACCTTCTCCACCAAGGGACGAAGGAAAAAACTAAGGGTAAAGGAGCAAAGATGAAGTCGGAATTGAAAGTAGGGGCGGCAAAATACAATATAACTCCGCCGCTGGACCAGGCAAGGAGACTCGGACCCAGAGGGTTTGCGACCGAGGTTATAGGGGAATTATGCGCCAGGGCGACGGTATTTGACGACGGCAAAAACAAGGCAGCAATTGTTCTTCTGGACTTAAGCGAGTTTTTCCCCAATATCACAAAAGGCATAAGACAAATGGCAAGCAAGTGGACGGGCATACCCGAGGAAAACATTATGGTATGCGCCACCCATACCCACAATTCGGCAAAGATAGTAGACCATGACGACCCGCATGATACGGACGGCGTAATGATAGTAGATGAAAAGTTGAGCGATGAAACCCAGGCATACCTTGATATGCTTTACCGCTATGCGGCAAGCGCGGTTTTTCTTGCGGACAGCAACCTGAAACCGGCAAGGGGGAAAGCCGGAGAAATTTCCGTGCCGGGGATAGGAAAACCGCGTCTGCGAATGAAGGACGGCAGAGTGGCGAGCCTTACGCACGCTGAAACAATGGAACATTACAATATTGAGGAGGTTGAATCCGTATCGCCCTATGACGATGCCCTCCTCATAGCGGTATTTGAAGACATGGACGGCAAACCGATATGCGGCATGGGAAACTTCGGATGCCACAACGCGCTTGCCATGGGAAGCACGACTCTCAACAGCGATTATTTCGGCTGGGCGGCGGAAAAGATAGAGAAAGAAGCGGGAGGCGGGTTTGTGTTTTCTCTTATGGCAGGTCCCGAAGGAAACGTGCATCCTGCGGCATTCTTTGACCATGACGTTCCCGCTAGCGAGGCGGAATCCTTTGTCCCCTTGGCGGGTAAGATGCTCTATGACGGAATGAAAAAAATATGGGACAACCTTGAACCTTTCAGTACAGAGGTTGTTTCCTCTGCGCGCAAAGAGGTATATTTCGCTCTGCAGGACCCTCTGCCTCTGCGGGCAAAAAATTATCTCCAGAAACGCGGAATTGTCGGCGGGAAACAGGACGAAAAAGGCGTATTTTCCGAACTGCAGATGATACGGGCGGGCGATTTCGCAATACTCGGGCTCTGCGGCGAGGTGTTCCATGAGATAGCGATGAACCTGAGGAAGATGAGCCCGTTCAAATATACGTGGGTTAATTCGCTGTGCAATGACGAACTTTCATACCTTATGCCCGCACACGAGCATAAGAGAGATAACGAATCCGGCAAGATGAACGTCCAGAAAGAGTTTGCAATCCCGGACGGAACCGCCGAAGAACTTATCTATAAAACGTACAGGGAGTTCTTTGACCGGATAAAGAAATAAAATGATACTGATAATTCAGGGGCTGGTTACCGGCGTTTTGGCCGGCTTTATATGCGGGCTGTTCGGAATGGGCGGCGGCTCGCTGATGGTTCCGGCCATCATTTATGTCTTCAATATGCCGGTAAAGCAGGCGATAGGCACAAGCCTGTTCGTGATTTTCTTCTCCTCTCTTTCGGCGCTTATCAACTACATAAGGCACAACCAGGTTAAAACTAAAATAGTTTTATTCATTGTGCCTGCCGGCATAATCGGAGCTCAGGCCGGAGCGCTCCTGACAAGCCGCCTTACTGAAACGGCAGTCAAGTACATTTTTATAACCCTTGTCACAATCCTTGGAATAAAGATGCTTTTCCAGTCCGAAAACAGCGATGCGTGCGAAATTGAGAGATACGGCAGAATTCAGGCGGTGCTCATAGGACTTTTTGCAGGGTTCACGTCGGGTCTCTGCGGAGTCGGAGGAGCCGTTTTGCTCATTCCTCTTCTGTACATCTTCCTGAAAGTGCCGATGCACGCATGCATAGGAACGGCCCTTATAGCAATATTTTTTAATTCCGTCTCCGGAAGCATCGGCTACATGGTAAGGGGACTTGTTGATTACCGCATAGGACTCCTGCTGGCGATAGGCTCTATGATAGCAGCTCCCTTCGGCGCAAAAATAAGTATAAATACACCCAGAGAAAGACTGCGGAAGATGTTTGCGGTTATTCTGATACTGAGCGGGCTTTCAATTCTGTTTAAATAACAACCCCCTCACCCTAAACCCTCTCCCCCAAGGGTAGAGGGAACAGAGGGGAAAAAGGAATTTCATGGGGAAAAGGGTGCTGGGGATAGACGAGAACGGGCTGGGTCCGGTTATGGGCCCTCTGGTTGTAACGGGTACCTTATTAAGGCAGTCCGGTTCGGGCTGGTTTGAAGACATCGCCGACAGCAAGTCTTTCTTCCCCTCAAGAAGCGCAAACAACTTTTCCAAAATAGAAGAGGCCGCCATCTCCATATTCTATCTCTGGAAGAAGAAATATCCCGGCTCCCCCGCAGAGATTCTGGATGCATTCTGCGGGAAAACCGGATGTTTATCCGGTGCGGAAATATGCGGCGGACGCATCCCCGAAAGTTTTATCTGGGCAGACGCAGAAAAAGCAAAAAGAAGAAGCGAGGCATTCGCGCAGTGGGCCGGGAAAAACGGCGTGGAGATGGAAGAGATCCGTTCTTTCTCTCTCTGTCCCCGCCGCATCAATGACTCCTTGGAGAAAGGGGCGACGAAACTTCTGCTTGACTTCCTGACTTTCTGCAGTATCGTAAAGCACGTCCCCGAGAAGAACCTTCTTGAGGTCCAGGCGGGCAAAATAGGGGGGCTTAAATTCTACAGGAATCACCTGCTTTACAGCTTCCCCGGATTCTCAACGGCAACGCTTGCCGAAAAAGAAGAACTCTCTTCATACTCTCTGGAAAATGGACGGACAAGTTTTAAAATTCATTTCATCATGGACGTTGAGCAGAAATCATTTCCCGCCGCACTGTCTTCCATCTCCGGCAAGTACATAAGAGAAATAATAATGGAGGGGATAAGAAAAACGCTCGGCATCAAGGAAAACATTTCCGGTTACCATGACGGGAAAACGAGAAAGGTAATCGCCTCTCTGGATTTTGAAAAGTTCCCCGTTGGTTGTATATTGAGAAAAAAGTGAAAAGAACCCCTCACCCTACCCCTCTCCCCCAAGGGTAGAGGGAAAAAAAGGAGCGAGGAAATATAGGTGAATTACATTTCGTCGGGGAGCGAGATGTTGAGCAGTTCCAGCGCCTTGGAAAACACCTGCAGAAGGGCGCTGACAAGAACAATCCTTGCCGCGGTCAATTCCCTGTTTTCGGTGACAACCCTGTGTTTGTGGTAATAGGAGTGGAAAATCTTTGCAAGTTCAAGCAGGTATTCCGCAAGGAGATGGACACCGAAGGTATTCACAACGCTTTCCACCGTATCAGGAAAAAACGCAAGCTTTCTTGCTATTGAAAGCTCTTCGGGCTCCTTCAAAAGGGCCATGTCCGGATTGAGGTTCATGACATCAATTCCATTTTCCCCGGCAAACTTCAGTATGTGCTTCATGCGCACGTAAGCGTACTGCAGGTAGTAGACAGGGTTCTCAACGGACTTCTTTTTCGCCAGTTCAAGGTCAAAATCAAGATGGCTTTCCGCTTTCCTGAAGATGAAGAAAAATTTTGATGCGTCCGGTCCGACTTCGTCCATCAACTGCCTCAAGGAAACAAACTGCCCCTTTCTCGTGGACATTGAAAGTTTCTCTTTGCCCCTGTAAAGAGTCGTCAGCTGGACAATGATGAATTTCAGCCGTTCGGGATTGAATCCGAAACTCTCAACTATCGCTTTTATCCTGGGGATGTAGCCGTGGTGGTCCGGCCCGACGATATTTACAAGCATGTCGTATCCCCTGTCAATTTTGTCCCTGTGGTAAGCCATATCCGGGGCAAGGTAGGTATATGAGCCGTCGCTCTTGATAACCACCCTGTCCTTTTCGTCGCCGTAGGCGCTGCTCTTAAACCACGTTGCGCCTTCTGAAGAATAGACCAGCCCTCTGCCTTCAAGAATTTTCAGAAGCTCTTCAACCATTCCTCCCGTCAGAAAGTCGCTTTCTTTCACCCACCGGTCAAAATTCACGTTGAATTCCGCAAGGTCTTTTTTTATGCCGGCCATTATGTAATCCGCGGCAAATTTGCCAAAGGAGATATTCTCATCTTTTACCTCCTTCGCTATATCTATCAGATACTCCCCTTCATACCCTTCGTCCGGGATGGCGCATTCCTCGCCCTTCAGCCGGAAATAGCGCGCCCTGAGAGATTCGCCGAGGAGTTTAATCTGCCTGCCGCCGTCGTTGAGGTAATATTCCTTCGTCACTTCAAAACCGGCATGTTTCAGTATGCGGGCGAGGGATTCTCCGAAGGCGGCCTGCCTGCCGTGGGCGACGGTGAGAGGGCCGGTGGGATTTGAGCTGACAAATTCAATAAGCACTTTTTTTCCCATGGCGGGAAAAGGATTTACAATTTCACTTTTTCCCGAGGATATCTCCGAAAGCATCCGCAGGTAAACTCCCCTTTTGAGGAAAAAATTCACAAAGCCGTTTTTAACCTCGACCTTTTCTATGAAATCAGGAGCCGAAGATAAAATCTTCTCTTTAAGGTATAGCGCCGCTGTCTGCGGAGAGGGATTTTGAGAATCAACCATCTTAAAAGCGAAATTTGTGTAAAAATCCCCGAATTCCTCCCTTGCGGCGGGCAACACCAATATCTCTTCCTTCAGTTTTTCCGGGTAAGGGGTATCCGCCAGAGCTTTTTTTATAACATCCCTAATTTTCTGTTTCGCCGTCATGTTCTTCTTTCTCTTTTTTCAGTTCCGTAAGCAGTTCCTCAATGCGAAATTCCTTTCTTTCGTCATACACAAACTCTATTTTCGGCGTGTATTTTATGACTATCTGGCCTGCAAGTTTATGCTGGATATATCCTGTTGCCCTGACAAGACTGTCAAACGTCCGGCGCTGTTCTTCGGAAGAACCCAGAACGCTTATGCCTATCTTTGCATGCTTCATATCCCCGGATACGTCGGCATAGGTCATCGTGAAAAATCCTATGTCCGGGTCGGATACATGTTTTCTTATGATTTCCTCAATCTCTCTCATCAAAAGATGCTCAAGTTTTTTCTGCCTTCTGTCCTTCATTTTGTCATCTCCGTAAATAAAGCTGAAATCCTATTATACTATGCTCCGCCCGCCAAATCAAAAAGGACGGCTGAAACTTGCCTTTTGCCTCCATTGATGATAAATTAAAGCAATATGGAGAAGAAAACGCTGGACAGGTGGATTAAAGGGCTTTTCATTTTTGCGGCGTCCCTTTACCTGTTTTTCTGCCTTGTCTCCTTCAATCCGTACGACCCGACGTTCAGTTTTGCAAGAACCGGCTCGCCGGTGAATGCGGATATCGCAAACTTCGGCGGCAGGTTCGGGGCATACCTTTCGGGACTTCTTTTCTATCTTGCGGGCAAAAGCTCATATCTGCTGGTAGTCCTCCTGATTCTTGTCGGATATAACATAGTCTGGGGAGAAAAAACCGGCCCGTGGAGAAAGACCATGGGCACGACCGGCATAATACTTACTCTCTCTGTATTCCTTGCAGTAAAAAACGGCAACTCTTCCGGAGGGGTGCTCGGCCTTATGCTGGGGCCTCCCCTGCAGGACTATTTCGGTAACAGGGGCATATATTTATTGCTTATCCTCGCAGGGCTTGCTTCTCTCGGCGCGGGCTATAAAATTTTCCTCGTGCCTTTCAAGGAAGCCGTGGACTTCTACCTTGAAGCAAGGAAAGAAAAGATACCCCTGCCCGGGGAAATGCCCGGGGTTAAAGAAGTTAAGAAGGATAAAATCAAAAGAACGCCGAAGCCTGAGCCGGCCGAAAGAACCGAGATACCCGAGCCGAAGCCTGAAAAAGAGGAGAAACCGTCCGCAGAACCGGTAAAGGCGGCCAAGCCTTCCGGCAGGATAAAAGACTACAAGCTTCCGCCGATTTCCCTTCTTAAGATAGGCACGCCTACACAGCAGGAGACGGAAGAAGACCTTGAAAGGTACGCGCAGGTAATAGAAGAAACTCTGATAGAATTCGGCATTGAAGGGGAAGTCGTGCAGTTAAACCAGGGTCCGCGGGTAACCATGTACGAAGTCCAGCTTGCTCCGGGCATACCCATTCAGAAGGTGCACAACATACAGGACAACATCGCAATGAACCTCAAGACCACGACCATAAGGGTTGTGGCGCCCCTTCCCAACAAATCAACCGTCGGGATAGAGGTCCCCAACAGGGAGATTTCAAACGTATACCTGCGCGAGATACTTACCAGCAGGGAATTCCAGAAGAGCCCTTCAAAGCTCACGATAGCCATAGGCACAAGCATCATGGGCAAGCCTGTTATCACCGACCTGAAGCTCCTTCCCCACATTCTCATAGCGGGGGCGACGGGGTCGGGGAAAACAGTCTGTCTAAACTCCTTTATAACCTCAATACTGTACAAGGCAAGCCCGGAAGAGGTAAAGTTCATAATGATTGACCCGAAGATGGTCGAGCTAACTCTCTACAACGACCTGCCGCATCTCATGTGCCCGGTAGTGGTGGAAACAAAAAAAGCGGTCAACACGCTCAAATGGCTCATAGGAGAGATGGGAAGAAGATACAAGCTATTCTCCGACGCGAGGGTGAGAAACATAGAAAGCTACAACTCCGTAAAAAGGGAGGAGTTTCTCCCCTACATCGTCGTGGTCATAGACGAGCTTGCGGACCTGATGATGATAGCGCGCAGCGAGATAGAAAACAGCATTATACGCCTCGCCCAGCTTTCCAGGGCGGCGGGACTGCACCTGATACTTGCGACACAGAGACCGTCGGTAAACGTCATAACCGGCGTCATAAAGGCAAACCTGCCGTGCAGGATATCCTTTCAGGTAACGTCAAAGTTTGATTCCCGAACAATCCTTGACCGCATAGGCGCGGAAAAACTTCTCGGCAGGGGAGACCTGCTTTTCATACCCCCGGGCAGTTCCTCTCTGGTAAGGATACAGGGCTGCCTCATTTCCGACGAAGAGATAGACGGCGTTTGCAAGTTCATAAAAGAACAGAAGACGCCCGATTACGAAATGGAGATAGTTGAAGGCAGACAGCCCGCGGAAAAGGAAACCGACATCCCGGGCATAGGATTGTTTGAAGAAAACGGCGACGAGGAAGCCCTGTACCAGGGAGCAAAGAGCATCGTTGTTACGACAAAAATAGCATCCATTTCAATGCTTCAGCGCCGGCTGAAAATAGGATTTAACAAGGCGGCGCGCCTCATTGAAAAGATGGAGGAGGAAGGCATAGTGGGCCCTTACAGGGAGGGAAAACCGAGAAGGGTTATAACTCCGGGAGAAGGCGAAAATGAAGAATATGCCGATAAATGAGCTCCTTAAGGAAAAGAGAGGGAAAGAAGGAATCTCCGCGGAAAAGATTTTTCACGACATACACATCCCCTCAAAATTTATAGAGATGATGGAAAAGGGTGGCTGGGAAAGCTTCCCGAGCCTGCTTCACATGAAAGGATTTTTAAGGATATACGGCGATTATCTTAAAATACCGAAAGAGGCGGTGGAAGAGGGCATTAAAAAAATCATGCAGGAAAAAAACGCCCCTTCCGACGCAAAAGGAGACTGCCCCTCTGCGGCTACCGGTAAAAAGAACCCCCTGAAAAAAGAACATTCGTTCAAGATTGACAAATCAATGTATCTGCTGTTACTGCTTGCCGCCCTTCTCATAATACTTTATTTTCTGATACTCTACCTCCTCCCGGAATAATGAAAAAAATTTTTTTTATCAGCCTCGGCTGTCCCAAAAACCTCGTTGATTCGGAGACCCTCCTCGCTCTGCTCGGTGAAAAATCCTGCGCCGTAACAAGTTTCCGGGAGGAAGCGGATATTATCATAGTGAATACATGCGGGTTCCTTAAGGACGCCGTAAGGGAGTCGGAAGAAACGATAAAAAAACTCGCCCGGGAAAAAAAGAAGGGCCAGAAGCTAATAGTTTACGGATGCCTCGTCCAGCGCTACGGCAGTTCTTTCCCTGATATAAAGGGCGTTGACGCAACAGCCGGAGCATGCGCCCCGCTCAAAGTTATTGAAGCAATCCAAAATATTCCCGGGACACCATCCATCCCGATTGAGCCGCAGGTCTTCAGCCTGCGGCTGCCTGATTACATCAAGGGAAATTACAATTATCCCAGACTGATAACCACCTTCCCTTACGCATACATCAAAATATCGGAAGGATGCGAAAACTTCTGCAGTTACTGCCTCATTCCTAAGATACGCGGCCCGCTTGTAAGCCGGCGGATAGAGGACATATTGAAGGAAGCCCGCAGTATAGAGGGGATGGGGATAAAAGAACTTATACTTGTGGCGCAGGATACCGCAAACTACGGAAAAGACCTTAAAGAAAAGCACGGGCTTGAAAGACTGCTTGAAAAACTTTCCGCGCTCAACTTCAGGAGGATGCGCATCATGTACCTGCACCCTGCCCACCTGACGGACGGTATGCTGAAAACAATAGCGTCAGAACCGAAAATTTGCAGGTATCTTGACATACCTTTACAGCATATACACCCCGACATGCTGAAAAAAATGAACCGTCCCGTATTGGACTACGGCAGGATTGTCGACCGGATAAGAACCGCTGTCCCGGGCATAAGACTGCGGACAACTTTAATTACCGGTTTCCCGGGGGAAAAAGGGGTTCATTTCAAAGCGATGGAAGCCTTCGTTAAAGAAAGGGAGTTTGACCGTTTAGGGGTTTTCCGCTACTCGCGGGAAGAAGGGACGCCGGCATACGGCATGAACGGGCAGGTGCCTGAAAAAGTTAAGAGGGAACGGGAAAAGAGGATTATGGAGCTTCAGAGGGAAATATCCCGGAGAAAGTTGAAAAAACTGAAAGGGGAAGAGATGGAAGTTCTTGTTGAAGGCAAAAAAGGAAGGTGTTTCACGGGCAGGACTGAATTTGACGCTCCCGACATAGACGGCACGGTATACATAAAAACAAAAAAACAATTGAAGACAGGCGATTTCTGCAGGGTAAAAATTACCTCTTCCGACAACTACGACCTCTTCGCCTCCTATTAAGAACTTCCATCAAAAATAAAATCCCCCTTATATTCCCCCTTTGTCAAAGGGGGACATGGGGGATTTGAATGTTTAGCGGAGAAAGAGGGAGAGCCAGAGAGGGATGGTAATAAGCGAAAACAGATGCGTCGTAAGAACGCATGAGGCCGCAAATTCCGTATCAGAATCATAAACCTCGCTTAAAACGACGCTGGCTATTGCGGAAGGCATTGTTGCCACTACAAGCAGAATCATGCGCGTCTCAAGCGGAAACGGGAGAAGAAGTAAAATCGCCGAAGTAACTGCCGGGATGACAAGAAGACGCAGAGCCACAACATAGCCCTGTGTGGCAGTGAAAAGGTGCCGGGGCTTGAGCTCGGCCATCCTGCTTCCCGCAATAAACATTGCCAGGGGTATGGTCCCCTTGCCGAAGATGTCAAGGACGGAAAAGAGAGAACCGCCGAGGTCTTTCAAAAAGAGGTTTGGCGTAAATCCTGAAGGGCCTCCGGCAAAATCGCGCAGCGCCATAACTGCAACGGATGCAAATATGGCAATCATGGGCACGCTCAGCAGCTGCATGAGACTATCCCTGCGGAACCTTCTGCCCGTCAGCCCGAAAACCCCGATTGTCCAGACGCATAACTCCGAGCCGAGGGAGGAAAAAATCAATCCCGCAACGCCGGGATTCCCCCACAGCATAAGCACAATCGGCAGCGGCAGAAACGAATAGTTGTTTATCGTGCACTGGAAAAAAAACTGGTTTTCCTCCTTTTCTCCGGAAAATTTTATGAAGCGGTAAAAAACAAATGCAAGAAGAAAGCCGGTGGACATGATTACAACGGTTCCGGCAGGAAGAATCCAGTTTTGAACCAGTTCTTTTATATTGAAATTGCTCACAAGCGTCGTGAATATAAGGGCAGGATAGAAAAAGTTTGTTGCAGCCCTGGACATCCGGCTCGCGGAATCCCTGTCTATCACGTTCAGCCTGCGCGCAAGCATGCCGAAGCCCATCATGCAGAAAATCGCCAGTATTCTTATGAAAAGTTTTATAAACATTTTATCAGATTGATTTCTTCCAGATAGCATCGTTGGCTGCGTCGTCAGCTTCCTCAACGTATGAATATACGCTTCGTTGCCTCCTCCTTGCCGCCTTGCTCTCTGGAGAACTGAATCTGCTAGACTTCAGCACGACTATTTTACTCCCTTTAAAACCTGTTTACCGGGTTTGAGGGCAATGGCGGTTTTGCCGTAGACGAAAATGCCGTCCAGCCCCTTCGGAAGCGTAATCTCTGCCGATATGCCGCCGCACACTTTTTTGACCTTCACCTTTATATTGCCGTAAGGATGCGGCATACTGCCTTCAACCCGCTCAAGCGGCCCAAGATGCGGTTCAATCCTTACTGATTTGAAGCCCGGCTCCGCCGGCGAGATGCCGCAGACAATGGCAAGCAGGTTGACGTTCGGATGGGCGCTCCATGCATGGCAGTCCGAACGCGTCGGCTCCGGCTTCTCGGCAAAAGTGGTGAGCCCCATAGACAGCATCTTCCTCCACGGCTCAAGAAGAGAAATGTACCTGTCTCCCAGGCCGGCCTTATTAACCGCCTGATGCAGGTAGTACTGGAAATAATACGTGCACTGTATAATAGAGCGGTCATCCAGAACTCTTTTCATGACTGCATGGTGTTTTTTGCGCGGAAGCGTGTCGGTAAGAACCGCAAGGACATTGGCATGCTGGCTGAAATGTTTTTTTGCGGGCGTATCGGCCAGCAACCCCTTTCTTTCATCCCGGCAATGTTCCATTACAGCTTTCTTAATCTTCCCTGCAAGTTTTTTGTAACGTGCGGCATTGACAAAATCGCCGAGAGCCGCTTCCATCTCAGCCGCATCAAGCAGGGAGTTTACGAAAAGCAGGGATACGACAGAAGAATTTCCCTCTTCGGCTCCCGGGGACACTCCGCCTTTGTATTCTTCCGCCCAGTCAACAAAGTTCCACCATGGCAAAGGACCTAAAAGACCCGTTTTTGCATCCAGCCGTTCTTCAAACCAGTGCAGGACAGAGCGGACGCAGGACAGCATCTCCCTCACAAAAGCGCGGTCGTTTCGGAACCGGTAGTAATCGTTAAGCATGTTTATCCATATGAGGGAAAAAGGCGGTATCACCTGAAGATAATATCCGGGATACTGGCTTAACGTCAAACCATCCGGCATGCGGGAATCGCTGAACTCCCTGATGGCTTTCTTCATCAGCCTGTCATCCCCGCCGACATAGAGCGAAATGAGCGCCTGAATGCGGGTATCGCCTACATACTGGAGCTGTTCATAGTAGGGACAATCAAGATATGTCTCATGCGCACAGAGCCTTGCCGTGCGCCATCCGGCATTCCATATCTTTTTAAGTTCCCCGTCATCGCTTTTAAAACTGCCCTTTTCCCTGAACGGATATCCCGTGTAAAGGTAAGTGAATTTTTTTATCCGCAGAGTCTCCCTGCCGGTGACAATTTTCACCTGCACGTAACGGAATGCCCGCCACCACAAAGGGCTGAAAACCCTGCCTTCGCCGCCGTCGGGCATAAAACAATCGCTAATGCCGCTGATTGTTTTTCCTGCAACCTCGTTTCTGTTTCCCTTTTCACCGCCTTTGCGCATGGATTCCGCATAACAGGCGGTTACCGAAGCGCCTTTCCCGCCGCTAATCTCCATTTCCGGATATGCCGTTGTCATAACTCCGTTGTCAAGTATTAAGGAAACACTGCTTTCCGGCGGCACAACCAGCTCTTTCCGGCCGCATATAAAATCATCAGGGACTTCAACCCCGCCGCTTAAAACCGCCTTCTTGAAAAATCCTCTTTCCTCAACCATAAACGGGATGGGGCGGGGAACAAGGTAAGAGACGCCTCCCCATGTCTTGTCTTCTCGCGGCAAAGCCCTGGGGAAAGATTTCCTGACATCCTGCCAGCAGGAATCATCAAACTCCTCTTTTTCCCATCCCCATGGATATAAATTGCCGTCAATCTTTTCGCCCGGACCTACGGCAATGAAAAAAGATGTTTCCATCCCCTCCATGTAAGGAGCGTATCCCTTGTTGTAAAAAGAATTCCAGCCGTTGCCCTGTCGCGTATCTGCAATGCGTTCCTTTTCGGAATTGCCCTGTAAGAGAAAACGCGTCTGAAAGGTTATCTGGGCGATAGGCCTGTAAGTGCCGAAATTCCATACAACAGCCGCAATAACGTTATCTCCCGCATGGAGGTAACGGGCGATATCAACCGTCTCAAAAAACCACCTGTTCAAATCCCCGCGGCAGGGCCCCCTGCTGACAGATTTTCCGTTGACAAACAGGCGGTACCGGTTGTCTGCCGAAACATGGATGATGAAGAACCGCGGCACTTTCCTGAAATGCAGTTTTTTGCGGAAATGGAAGACGCCGAAATCGCAGGCCGGACCTTCCGGATGGATAATCCATCCTGCCGTCCACGGCTTTTCAAGCAGTTCTTTATTTATGCGCATTTTTGGATTGACGTTTGTTTTTCCACATATTATACAGTTTTTTGCGGCACAGGGTAAAATATCGGCGTATTTGACTTGAAATAAAGATTACGTTAAAATATTTCCCGCAGGTACCGGAAGTCGATAAAGGACAGGGTCATGAAAAAAACAATCAAGGTTCTCGTAACAGACCCGCTTGAAAAAGAAGGAATTCAGATATTGAAGGATGCAGGGTTTGAGGTGGCGGAGTCGGGTAAACTCGCACCGGAAAAACTCTGTGAAATAATCGAGGTATATGATGCGGTCATAGTAAGGAGCGCCACAAAGATAACCCGCGACGTGATAAAAAGGGGCGCAAACCTTAAAATCATCGGACGGGCAGGCGTGGGGCTGGACAATATAGACATAGAAGCCGCAACGCTCGCAGGAATCATCGTTATGAACGCTCCGGAAGGCAATACCGTTTCCGTAGCCGAGCATACCGTCGCAATGCTGATGGCTCTGGCAAGAAATGTTTCCGCGGCTGACAGGTCTCTCAAGAACGGCCAGTGGGAAAAGAAAAAATACACCGGCACAGAGCTTTACGGCAAAACTCTCGGCATTATAGGACTGGGCAGGATAGGCAGGAGAGTAGCGGCGGTAGCAGGCAGTCTGGGCATGAAGGTGCTCGGCTGCGACCCCTATCTGGACAAGAACCTCCTGGACGGCACGGGGATTACGGTCGTAAGCCTCCCCGGTCTTCTTCAGCAGTCCGATTTCATAACGCTTCATATCCCCTTAAGCGATTCAAGCCGCCACATGATAGGGGAAAGCGCCTTTGAAGGCATGAAGGACGGTGTAAGCATAATAAACTGCTCAAGGGGAGGAGTTGTTGACGAAGACGCCCTTTACAAATACCTGTCTTCAGGAAAAGTGAAGGGAGCTTCTATCGACGTTTTTGAAAAAGAGCCTCCCGATGCGGAGAACCCGCTTTTGAAGATGGAGCAGGTAATAGTTACGCCGCATCTCGGCGCCTCTACAAAAGAAGCGCAGGTAAACGTAGCCCAGCAGCTTGCCTCGCAGATAGTTTCGGCGCTGACGGAAAAAGAGGTTAAGAATGCGGTGAATATGCCGTCCCTGGACAAGAAGTCGATGGAGAAACTGCAGGGGTATCTTTCTCTCGGAGAGAAACTCGGAATTCTTTTGAAGCAGATGTCCGGAGGCGGGATAAAAAAGATAAAGGTCGTTTACAGCGGGGATATCATCAATTACGACCTTTCTCTACTGCGGGCAAACATAATAATAGGGTTGTTGAAGGACTTCGAAAAAGTAAACCCTGTAAACGCATCGCTCATACTGAAAGAAAAGGGCATCGGCATTGAGGAAGACCGCAGGGAAAGCGGCGGGGAGTTTACAAACCTCATAACGGCCGCAGTTGAAGACGGCAGGGAAATATCCGCGGCCGGCACAATCATAAGGGAAGGAGAAGCGCGGATTGTAAAGATAGACGGTTTTTCCGTGGAAGCGGCTCCCGAAGGTTATCTTCTTGTTTGCTACAATGAAGACAAGCCCGGAATAATGGGGCATATCGGAACTATTTTAGGAGAAAAGGGCGTAAATATAGCGTCCATGACTCTGGGAAGGAGCAAAAAGGGAGGACAGGCGATAACGGTGCTGAACCTCGACCAGGGCATAGACAACGAAGTTTTAACAAGGATAGAGGAATTTCCGGCGATACATTCGGTAAAACTTGTAAGGATATAAAAAAGAGAAATAAATGAAACCATACATTAATATAAAAAATAGGATGCCTATTTTTTTGAAGTTTTTAATCCCCCTTACAGCAAGCCAAACCGGATAATTCCTCTTTAATGCGGCAGAAAGGGTTTTTTCTGCCCGCCGCAACAGGGAGGTGATTATCACATGCAGCAAATCAACGCATTCAAACTTTTTCTTCCATGGTTAATCCTGTGGGGAGCGTTTGCCATACTTATAGGGTATCTGTGGAGAAAGTATGTCGGGGAAAGAAGCGTCAAGGCCGCCGAAAGACGGGCTAAAGGGATTATAGCGGATGCAGAAAACCTCGCTCTGAGTAAAAAACGCGAAGTCGACATTGAAGCCAAGGAGTTGATTTACCGTTTAAAAAGCGAGTTTGAAAGAGAGACAAGAAACAAACGCAAAGAAATCCAGTTCCAGGAAAAGAGGATACAGCAGAGGGAGCTTAACCTTGAGAGAAAACTGGAGATTCTAGATAAAAAAGAAGAAGACATTTCCCTGAGGGAAAAATCCATCGGTGACAAAGAGTCAGCGGTAAAAAACAAGGAGACTGAATTATCTTCTCTCTTGGAAGAGGCGAAAAAAGACCTTGCAAGGATATCGGGGATATCTCCCGAAGAAGCAAAAAACCAGCTGCTCAAGGTCATGGAGGAAGACGCACGGAAAGACTCCGTCGTTCTGATTAAAAAACTTGAGGATGAGGCGAGGGAAACCGCCCAGGAAAAATCAAGAGAGATACTTCTTTCTTCCATGCAGAAACTTGCCCCGGAGGAAGCTTCCGAAAGCGTCGTTTCCGTCGTCAGCCTGCCCAGTGATGAAATCAAGGGAAGGATTATAGGCAGGGAAGGCAGAAACATCAGGGCGTTTGAAATGGCAACCGGAGTTGACCTGATAGTGGATGACACGCCCGAAGCCGTAACCATATCTTCTTTCAATATGTACCGGAGGGAAATCGCCCGCCAGACTCTGGAAAAACTAATAGCCGACGGCAGGATACACCCCGGAAGGATAGAAGAAGTGGTTGAGAAAGTGGAGAAAAAACTTGAGGAGGACATTGTCGAAATCGGCAAGAACACGATTTTTGAAGTCGGTATCGAAAATATCCATCCCGAACTGGTTAAGCTTATAGGCCGCCTAAAATACAGGACCAGCTACGGGCAGAACGCCTTGCAGCACATAAAAGAAAGCGCTTTCCTTGCAGGCATGATTGCCGCGGAGATAGGGCTTGACGTAAAAACGGCCAAAAGAGTTGCGCTTCTGCACGACATAGGAAAGGCCGTGGACCAGGAAACGGAAGGCTCACATCCGGAAATAGGGGCCGAGCTTTTGAAGAAATACGGGGAAGCCGAGGTTGTCGTAGCGGCGGCCGCCAACCACCATAACGATGCGGACGTAAGCAGGCCATTTACCCTGCTTGCACAGATAGCGGACGCCATATCGGCGACAAGGCCGGGAGCGAGGAGGGATACCCTTGAAAAATACATCAGGAGAATCGACGACCTGGAAAAAATCGCTTCTTCCTTTGAAAGGGTTGACAGCGCTTTCGCCATATCGGCAGGGAGAGAAATAAGGGTTATAGTAAAGCCCGATAAAACATCCGACGAGGATGCAAGAAACCTTGCCAGAGAGATTGCGAAAAAAATTGAAGAGTCCATGCAGTACATAGGGCAGGTCAAGGTAACGGTTATAAGGGAAACGCGCGAAACCGAACTTGCAAAATAGGTTTTCTGACAAAGGGGCGCAGAAAGAAAATTGGCGTGTTTTTCAAAAAACAAAAATGCGGGGATTGCCGTAAAATCAACGGTTTGTAAGAACGAAATTTCGCAAACCCTTGACAAACGCAAACCTCCACTTGACAAAATTTGCGGACCCTTGTAAAATATGGAGAAATTTGAACAGAAAAAACATAAATCTAAACTCTTCACCGTGAGAGCATAACAGGGAAGAGTTCAGAGTAAAAGGAGGTGAAGATAATGAACAAGGGAGAACTTATAGAGGCCGTAGGAAAAGTTGTCTGCACAAAGAAAGAAGCGGCGGCGGCGGTTGACACCGTCCTCGGAGCAATAAAAGCATCCTTGAAAAAAGGTAAAGCGGTCACGCTCGTAGGATTCGGAACATTCAAGGTAGCAAAGAGAAAAGCGAGAGTCGGCAGAAATCCCAGAACAGGCAGAACGATAAAGATTGCCGCAAAGAAGGTTCCGGTTTTCAAGGCGGGAACAGACCTGAAGAAAGCAGTCAAGTAATTTCAAGGAAAGAAGCGGGCTTCTCTTATTGAGAAAGAATAAGGGTCCGCTTTTTTCTGTTTACCCCGTAACCGACGTTTTTTGTCGTTGCGAGCCGGAAAAGATTGCCCCCCACCTATCTTCCTCCCCCTCGAGGGGGGAGGGTGCTGGTGCGAAGAATAATGAGCACCGCAA
>JAFGKM010000044.1 GCA_016928555.1 Candidatus Omnitrophota bacterium
GTTTTTCCACATGCGCAACCTAAAGAGTTGCGGCTACCGGCGCTCAACCGCTCTATGTCGGAATTTTAGTGAAAGAGCAGAATTGAAAAATGAGGGCTTGCGTTTTCAGTTCAAATAAAATAATGAGTCTGTTGCACTTAAAGCGCGGATTTACTGAAAAGATTAGGTTATTCCATAAGGTTCATGCTGATGACCAACCGTGTTTTTGCAGGTATGTTAACAGGCTGGCTTTTATCCGGAGATTCTATCTCTTTTGCTATGCGCTCTACAATCCTTCCCGCCGCTTCGGTATCGGTTTTAGCTTTCTGGGAAACGATAATTCCCTGTTCCATGTCAAACACGGCGTTGCCTTCCATGACTCCGTTGCGGCCTTTTGAGTGCATTTTTATGTATGCCCTGCCTCCCTCTGCCTTCTCCAGCGTGAATTCCACTTCACCCATGTTCCTGTCCCCTTTATGCCATTTTTCACCTACGGCAACCGGTTCTTCCGGAAGCGGCATAATGAATGACTGAAGGAAAGGGTTGAAGGTGTTGGACGGAACCTTTGTCAGGTCTATTTTCAGGGGGATGCGGTCAAATCCTGGGATGTAAACTGCGAGACTTTTCTGAACGACCTTGAGAAATTCCGCCGCAACTTCCTGAAGGCCGGCGCTTTCCAGAACCTCGCCTTTGGGGGACATTTTGACGGTGACTATTTTTTCCTGGGGGAATATCCTCTGGCCGTCCTGCCATCCCTGAAGGTAAAACAATTTACCGCTTCCGTTGCCTTCCCCGTCAACCGATTCAAACAGCTGGGAAAGGTAAAGAATGGTTTTATTTTCGCTTTTTACTGTCCTGCCTCCTACATTGAACTCATCTTCCTTGTCCATGTTCATCTGGTAGAAAATTTCCCTTTCAAGCGGGAACTTATAATAAAGGTTATAGCATTCTTCTTTCTCCTGCTCCGGTTCCGCCGCAGTTTCAGGTACCGCGGATTCCTGCAATGCCGCTTCCGTTGCAATTACCTGAACGTTTTCCTCTGCCGTCAGGAAAGCAGGTGAAAAAAGGAATATAAACGCCGCTATATAAAATTTTTTAATCATTTTGCCCCCCATTATTGACATGGATCCCTGCTTAATATCCGCAGGGATGACAGAATGCGTCACTTTTTACGTTTTTATCTAAATTTTCTGCCAGCGCACACTGCCGTCGAGAAACAGAACGTTTATGCCGCCCGTATGAAAATAGCTTTTCCAGCCGCTGTCTTTCAACGGCGGGTCCGCAAGCAGCCATATTTTGGACGAGCCGAAGCTACCGTCTGTATCGGTCCACTGACCGTCCATGTTTTTTCCTTTGACTCCGGCATCGCCGGGCAGGGGAGACGTATTTATTATGTATGTTGTATGCGGAGTGACTGCACCGCCCAGGTGCGTGGTTGAAAAATCCTTGACCGCCCGCGTGCCTGTAGGGCAGAAATAAATTGCAGGCGGGTCCGGCCAGTCAAGAATGCTCATATTTGCAAGCTCCGGTTCCATAACCGGCCTGATGAAGTTGGTCCAGTTTATGTAGCAAAGAGGATATGCTTCCGCAATTCCTATATCCCTGGGAGGCACCTTTCCTCCGTAAGCCTCGCCGTAAAGGTAAAAGGCCAGATGGAGCTGTTTAAGGTTGTTAAGGCAAACTGTCTGCCTTGCTTTCTCCCTTGCCTGGCTCAGCGCAGGGAGAAGCATAGCCGCCAGTATCGCTATGATCGCGATAACCACCAGCAGTTCTATCAGGGTAAACCCCTTACTCCTTTTCATTTTTCACCTCGCCTGTAGAAATTTAAGATACATTATCGTTACGAACTCCCTGAAATTCAAACGTTCAATTCTGAAATCGCTTTCCGAAAAAAGACGGTTGTATTTAAGCTTTGAAAGTTCAACG
This sequence comes from Candidatus Omnitrophota bacterium, assembly GCA_016928555.1. GTDB lineage: Bacteria > Ratteibacteria > UBA8468 > B48-G9 > JAFGKM01 > JAFGKM01. The sequence continues at coordinate 1,906 of JAFGKM010000044.1, forward strand.
GATAGCAGGTTGTTATCTCTTTCTCCCTTAATATTTATAACATCGGGAAGATAATTGAAGTTATCTGCTTTTCCGTCGGGTTTAGGATACTTCAACTGCATATATGTGTTCTTCCCGCCGGTGAAGCCTATCGCCGCAAAAGTCCAGAAATTGTCGTATATGGCGATGTCAAAAGTTCCGTTATCCGCGGGATAGGTAAAAAGATGCGTTTTTATCCCGTTGAGCGAAGCGTTTTTCTCTTCCATAACTATCTTTTCCCTTATCGTTTCCTCGTTTTCTGCAATGTAGGCGGAGATGTAAGTAAAAAAGTTCGCAGGGAAAGACGCGGGGGTTTCAGGAATGGAAACCTGCTGTTGAATGATTTTACGTATCTCGTTTATATCGTCGTTTATGATAACTCCGAGTTTGGGGATGTGAAGCTCTATGTCTTTTCCTGATTTTGCCATGGCAAAACTGCCTATGGATGAATTTGAGTAGAGAAACATATGCTCCGCTTTGTTCTCACCTGCCGTATTTTTAAATTTTATTCTTAAAAACCCGTCGCTTCTGAGGATGGAAGGCAGCCGCGAGCGGAATATATCGGAGATAAACGGCTGAAGTGCCGCCGCCGTTTCGCGGGAAAACGTTATTTCGGAGATTATGTCCGCTTCCATGCTTTCAATAGGCGGTATGTTCTTGGTCTGCATATCCTTTATGGCGGCGAAAAAATTGTCCAGAATTCTGTCTTTCTCCTCATTATTTGCCGCGGAAAGAATCAGGCAAAACGAAAAGAGCACTGCAAAAAAAAGCGTTTTAAGTTTTCTCATAATTATCTCCCCCTTGCCCCGTTTTTTCATTTACGGGGAACCGGCGTTTTTTGTCATTGCGAGCCGGAAAAGATTGCCCCCCCACCTATCTTCCTCCCCCTCGAGGGGAGAGGATAAAAGGAGGGGGTGAATATTCAGCCGCAATCTCAACCTTATCTTGAAATTGCAGAGCCTGTTCCGAGTCTGTCATTGAGATTGCTTCGTCATTTGAAGCATTCCTCGCAATGACAAGCAGTGAGGTTTTTTCGTCAAGTTTCACTTCTCACCGGCAATCTGGCGTTGTTTGCCGCCGCCGGCAGTATGATTTCGGGCGACAGCGTTTCAAAAAGCTTATAGAGCCCCAGCAGTTGATTCAGCCCTTCTTCCGCCGTTATATCAGGTTCTTTATTTACGGTTGCGAATATTTCGGTGTCGGCATGTTTTTGCGGTATTGACCGTTTAACTTCTGCGGCGGGAGGTTCTATAACAGGGATGACTGCCGCGATTTTCTCTGCGGGCGTCCCGGGACGCACTATGTTTTTTCTGCTCCGCATAAGCAGGAGTCCCTGAGTCAGGTTGCATATAAGCAGAAAGATTGCAAGAGACTGCCATAATTTTCTCCGGTGGACAAATAATGTCTGCCTCCTGTCACGCAGAATCTCAACGGCAGAAGCTACCGTGTCTTTTTCCCACCGGAAATTTTCCGCTTCCGCCCTGATATCAGCGAGGGTTTTTTCTATCCTTTCAAAATCGTTGGTATTGTTGTCCATTTTGCGCTCCTTATATGTTAGTTCCCGCAAAAGTCATTAAGGTTCAATTATTCTTTTCATCAGGGTGCGGGCGTTGAAAAGCCTTGATTTCACTGTGCCTTCGGAGATGGACAGATTTTCGGATATTTCCCGGAGAGAGAGCTCTTCAAGATAATAAAGGGTTATTATTTCCCTGTGCATGGCGGGCAGTCTGGCAAGCGCGCCCCTTACTTTTTCTTTGCGGCTGTCTTCAAAAGAAGGAGAGTCATTTTCCGTTTCAACGCGGATGTTTCTGCCGAGTGCGTTAAGGAACGATTTCTGCCTTTTTTTCCTGCGGAATTTTTTATAGGCGGTGTTCATCATTATGCGGTATATCCATGTATAAAAAGAAGACTGCATCCTGAATTTTTTTATTGACAGGAAAGCCGCAATGAAGGTTTCCTGCATGAGGTCCTCCGCTTCTTCGGCGCAAAGAGCGTAAGCGGTGTTTCTAAGCTGTTTTTCGCAGGAGCGCAAAAGGATTGAGAATGCTGCGGTATCGCCTTCCCGGGAGAGAACTACCAGCTTTTTTTCGTCTGTCATTGAATCAATTTTTCCGCCATATAGGAACTTCTGTAAAAGGTGCCGGCAAAGATATTTTTGAACCCAATCTTTTTGCCGGTTTCCTCCATTTCTCTGAAGACGCTTTCTTTGACGAACTCCTTTACGGGGAGAGCTTTTTTGGATGGCCTGAGATACTGGCCTATTACGAGATAGTCGCATCCCGCTCCTTTCAATTCATACATCAGCGATAATACATCCTCTCTTTTCTCTCCGAGCCCTAGCATGAATCCGGATTTTGCTATGAATCCGTTCTTTTTAACTTCTTTAAGAACGTTAATTGAAGTTCCGTAATCCGAAGAAGGCCTGACGTACGGGTAAAGTGATGCGGTTGTTTCAATGTTGTGGGAAATGACATCAGGCTTTGAGCTGAAGATTTTTTTCAGGCTCTCCGCATTTCCCTTGAAGTCTGGAATAAGGAGTTCTATCTTTGTTTCAGGATTGAACCTGCGGATTCTTTCGGCTACGGCTGCAAAATGGCCTGCTCCACCGTCGGGAAGGTCGTCTCTTGTGGGCGAGGTAATGACCGCATAGCTCATCCCCAGTTTTTTCACGGCAAGGGCTATCTTCTCCGGCTCTTCCGCGTCAGGCAGGACTGTCTTGCGAAGCGGCGAGACTCCGCAGAACCTGCAGTTTCTCGTACAACCGTTGCCGAGTATCATAAAGGAGGCGTATCCTTTGCGGAAACATTCGTATATGTTGGGGCAGACCGCGCTTTCACATACGGTATTTATTGAAAGTTCTCTTAGAAGGAGACGCACTTTTTCGCTGTCTCCGCCTGAACTGACCCTTTTTTTTATCCATGAAGGGATGGCTTGTTCCATAATGATTTATGTTAACATAACACTTGCATGATATAAAATTTTGTACAGGACGTATTGACAAAAGGCACAGGTAAATGTTATGTTTTTACGGCAGTTTTGCTCTTATATAAGGAGAAGATTAAAGATGAACGGCAGAGAAAGATTGTTAAAAACCTTTAATGGCGAAAGCGTGGACAGAATACCTGTTTCTCTGTATGAGTTTGACGGTTTCTATGACAGCTGGATTTACAACTATCCGGAATATGCGGAAATTCTTGAATACGCAAAAGGAAAGACGGATAAAATGTATTTCTGGCGGCCTGAAGGGAATAAGCCTTCATTTCTATGGGGAGAGGTTGAAAAAGAGATGATTGATTACACTACATGGGAAGAGAAAAAAGCCGTCCACACAAAAACTACGATAAAAACTCCTTTGGGGGAAATTTCAGACCATACGCGGGCTGACGAAGGTGTCCATACTTCGTGGACTATTGAAAATTTTTGTAAAGACATAAAAGATGCTGAAAGGTTATTGTCTATTCCCTACATTCCATCAAAACCGGATGTTAGCAGTTTTTCGGAAAAAGACAGGAAGGTTGGGGAAGAGGGGATTTTGATGGCGGATACCCCGGATCCTCTGTGTTCGACTGTGGAGATGTTTGGGTTTACAAAATTTTTAATGGTTTATATGGAAAACCCTGAAATTATTTTTAAGCTCATGAAGTTTTTCCATGAAAGGATTTTTAACAACCTGGAACATTTGTTAAAAAACGGTGCGGTAACTATATACCGTATAGTCGGACCGGAATATGCCACTCCTCCTTATCTGAGACCCGAAGAATTTGACAAGCTTGTCACTCCTTTTGACAAGGAATTGGTTTCGCTTCTGCATCGTTACGGAGCAAAAGCACGCCTGCATTCCCACGGCAGAATCAAAAAGGCTTTGAATTCTTTTCTGGAGATGGGCATTGACGCCACTGACCCTGTGGAGCCTCCGCCCGACGGAGATGTTTCTCTCAGGGACGCAAGGGAAACACTGGGGGAAAAATGCGTGTTAATAGGAAACATTGAAGAAAGGCTGTTTGAGGTAGGGAGCAAAAAAGACATGGAGGAAGCAGTTAAGAAGGCAATGGATGATGCGGCAGGGAAAGGGCCTTTTGTATTGTGTCCCACGGCAATGCCGTTGACAACCCCGCTTGACAAAAAAATTCAGGAAAATATTATCCATTACATTGACAGCGGGATAAAGTATGGAAAATTATAAGTTTGCAGAATGATGTTTATCTGCATTTCTTACTGTAACGGAGGAATCACGTGGTTAAATCCGACGGATGGATAAAAAGAAGGGGTACGGGGATGATAGAGCCGTTTCATCCTGAAAAAGTCAAAAAGGGAATTTCTTTCGGAGTTTCTTCATACGGTTATGATTTCACGCTGTCGGAGGAGTTTCTGATATTCATGGGCAAGGGGCCGGTTTCCCCGAAAAAAATCAGGGATGCCGATTTTGAAAAATTTTCGGGGACGGTCTGTACTATACCTCCCAACAGTTTTATCCTGGGAAGGAGCGCCGAGTATTTCAGGATACCTCGGGATATAATGGGCATATGTTTCGGGAAATCCACCTATGCAAGGTGCGGAATAATTGTGAACGTGACGCCTCTGGAGCCGGAATGGGAAGGAAATATCACCGTGCAGATTGCCAACCTTGCTTCAGCGGAAGGCGAGGTCTACGCGGGAGAAGGCATTGCGCAGATAGTTTTTCTGGGCGCCGGCGAAGTATGCGAAAAATCATACAGAGACCTTGCGGGTAAATACCAGTCTTCAAGAGGGATTATACTGCCACGTTGAACCGGATGAGGGCTTGAGAGTTTTTATGACGGCTCTCACATTTTCTATCCTGGCGTTTATATCAGGGTGGCTCCGGAGAAAGTTAATCTGCAGGGAAGAAGACTTGTTTTCAAGTTCCTGCAATTTCTGGAAGAAAGCTATCATTCCTTCGGGGTTGTAGCCTGCGCGGTGGGCATAGGTTACTCCGAGTGTGTCGGCCCTGATTTCATCCTCCCTGCTGTATTTCAGCATTGTAATGGTAAACGCCGCATCAACCGCCTGTTTTATGGCCTCGCTCCTGTTTTGCAAAAGAATCTGGGCCGGGATTGAATAGAGGAGCGTTTTCTGCATCTGGTTGACGCCGTCTCTCGCGCATACATGTGCGATTTCATGTCCCACAACGTTTGCTATTTCATCGTAAGAATCGGACCGGTCGAGAAGCCCCGTGTACAGGTATATGTAGCCCCCGGGCAGGGCGAAGGCGTTCACTTCCTCGTTTTCCATTATCCTTATTGTATATTTCAGGCCGGGCCTGTCGGATACGGTCCCTATTTTTTCGCCAATCTGTCTTATCCTTGCCGGCGTTTCAATTATCTTGTTCTCTTTCTGCAGTTTTTCGTCGGCGGCGGCGCCCATGTCAATCTCATCCTGCTCGGAGTAGACCGTATATTCCGTTTTCTTGGTTACAGGGTTGTAATACGTGGTGCATCCGGCAAGCAGGCATGCAAGAATCACTGCAAAAAATATCTTTTTCATGTTACTCCTTTACCCCGCTTGCCCCGGGCTTTTCCGGGGAGCTCTCACATCCTGAACTTTCCAAGTGAGGGGCTTATGATTTTGTTTTTCAGTTTTTTATTTTCCTATGCAGAAGCGCGAGAAAATGCTGTTGAGCGTATCCTCTGCAATGTTCTTTCCTGTCAGCTCGTCAATATCCTTCAGGCAGTCTTTAAGGGATTCTGCAATCACGTCCGCAGTGACTCCGATTTTTATTTCTTCCCTTATTTCAAGAAGTTTTTTTCTCATTTCTTTTATTCTACCCTCCTGCCGCATATTGAGAAATATACAATCTTCTTTTATCTCTGCGTGCCCCATGGATATCAAGCCGTATATCTTCTCTTCCAGCTCGGGGATTCCCGCCCCCGTTTTAGCAGATATGGCAGCTATCCTGTCTGACGGGAAATCTTTTTCAATCCGTTTTTTGTCTATCTTCTGCGGCATGTCCGCCTTGTTTATCATAATGATGTAATTCTTTCCTTTGATGTGACTCAGAAGCCCGCGGTCATAATCGTTTATTTTCTTTGTTCCGTCAAGCATGATAAGATTTACCTCTGCTTTTTCCATCCACTCTATCGCCCTGTCCACCCCCATTTTCTCAATCCTGCCGCGAACCTTTCTTATGCCTGCGGTGTCTATTATATTGACCGGTATGCCCCTGACGTTTACCGTTTCCTGAACGGCGTCCCTTGTTGTCCCGGGTACGTCGGTGACGATAGCCCTGTCCTCTTTCACAAGGTAGTTGAGAAGGCTTGATTTGCCGGCATTCGCCCTTCCGGTTATGGCTGCGTTTATCCCCTGCCGTAATATCTTTCCCCTGCCTGCGCGTGAAAGAATCCCGTCTATAAATGCAGTCAGCTCATCAATCTTTTTTGCCGTTTCGAGATTAAGAGATTCTATCTCCTCTTCTTCGGGGAAGTTTATTTTTGCTTCTATTTCGGCAAGAATGCCCGAAAGAGCGGCCTGTATATCATTAAGGTGCGAGGAAAAGGAGCCTTTCAGCTTTTTTACCGATATCTCAAGGGCGCTTTCAGTTTTGCTTGAGATGACCTCAAGCACGCTTTCCGCCTGCACGAGGTCTATCCTGCCGTTGAGAAAAGCCCTCTCAGTGAATTCTCCGGGTTCGGCCTGCCTCGCCCCGTTTTTGATGCAGAGCGACAATACCTCTTTCAGGGGGACGATGCCTCCGTGGCATCCTATCTCGGCCATATCTTCTCTTGTATAGCTTCTCGGCCTGCGCATGACCGTCAGGAGTACCTCATCCACGGTTCTGCTCCCGTCGGCAATATAGCCGTAGTGTACCGTATGCGTCGGGATATTGCTGATGTTGATTTTTTTTGCCGGCCGGAATATTTTCCCGATAATCTTGTACGAATCCGGACCGCTCAGCCGCACAATGCCTATGCCGCTTATTCCCAGCGGAGTTGAAACCGCGCATATGGTGTCGTTCTTCACCTTTCCCCCGTTATCCTCTATACTTTGACGCGGAATTAGTATAACATATATAAACAGGACAGGGGGATTCCATGGAAGCAAGGAAGTGCTATGATAAGGTCAAATTGTTTTGCGGCATAATATACAGGGATGAGGATATTGTGGCTGCGGCAAGAGAAAAACTCGTATGCAGATTGGGGGAAACAGACCTTGAAGCAGGGCCTTTTCCCTTTGATTTTACATCTTATTACCGCGGGGAGATGGGCGATAACCTTAAAAGAAGTTTTTTATCCTTCAAGGAGAAAATTTCCCCGGAAGATTCGTATGTGTGGAAGGTTTTTACAAACGAAGTTGAAAAGGAGTTTTTCGGAGCGGGAGAATTCCCGCGGAGGGTTAATCTGGACCCGGGATACCTTAACCTTTCCAGGGTTGTTCTTTTTTCCGCAAAAGATTATTCGCACAGGATTTATCTGGGCAAGGGAATCTTCGGAGAGGTGACACTCTATTTTGAAAAGAACAGGTTTATGTTCCTGCCGTGGACGTACCCCGATTACAAAACTGAAAACTACCTTGATTTTTTCACCAAGGCCAGAAATATTTACAGGGAGCAGATTAAGGATGAAGATGTGGTTTAGGATTCTCATTGACGCGTTAATAATAGTGTTTGTTCTTACCCTGATTTTCGGATGGCGCGCGCTCATGCCCGTCAGGATGCAGGATTACCTTCTGCCTTCCGATTTCGGGATGCCTTATGAGAATATTGTTCTTGAGACGCGGGACGGCGTAAAGCTTGGCGGATGGCTTATCCCTTCCGAAAAAAGCAAAGGAATAGTTATCTGCCTTCACGGCTATCCTGCAAACAAGTCCGACATTCTTCCCGTCATATCATTTCTCTACCCCGAATTTTCCCTCCTCCTCTTTGATTTCAGGGCGCACGGAAACAGCGGAGGAAAAATTACCTATTTCGGTTTAAAGGAATCCCTCGATGTTGAAGCCGCCTTGAGGTTTATAAGGTCTGAAGAAGCCTTGAAAGATAAGAAGACAGGCATCTGGGGATATTCCATGGGAGGAGCGGTCGGGATAATTTCATCCGCCCGGTACGGCGGGATAGACGCTCTTGTTACGGATTCGGCTTTCGCCAATTTCCCCGAGATGGTTATGCACTATTACGGGAATTTCGGCCCGCTAAAATATGTCTTTTCCGCTCTTTCCACGGTCCTCGGAAGATACGTGTTCGGGTTTGATTTCTTTGAGAACAGCCCTGAGAATTTTATCAACGGCATAAAAGCTCCGGTTTTCCTCATACATTCAAAACAGGATGAGTTTGTGCCCTACGGACATGCAGAACGACTCTTCATGAAAGCTCCTGAGCCGAAAAGGCTGTGGGCCGTTGAAGGGGCGCACACGGGGCTTGACCGCGCCTTTACCGGCGAATACCAGGATGCAGTAAAAGAATTTTTCCTTCTGCACTTAAACCCCGGAAGTTAACCGCGGACAAATCATGAGAGAAAAAAACAATCTGACGGAGGGGCCGATTCTTCAGTCCCTGCTGACTATATCCCTTCCCATAATATTCGCCAATTTTCTGCATACGGCGTACCAGCTGACAGATACCTTCTGGGTGGGAAGGCTGGGGACTGCCGCCATTGCCGCGGTTTCCATAAGCTTCCCCGTTATCTTCCTTATAGTCGCCATGGGCGGAGGATTGTCCATAGCGGGCACCATACTGGTTGCTCAATACAAAGGGAAAAATGACAAAAGAGCCGTGGACCATGTTACCGCCCAGACGCTGTTAACGGTTTTTACGGTTTCCGCGGCGCTTGCCTGCATAGGTTTTTTCCTTTCTCCCCACGTCATCAGACTGCTTGGCGCCGAAAAAGAGGTGTTCGCAAGTGCGGTTTCCTATATGAAGATTTCTTTTGCGGGGATAATATTCATGTTCACGTTCATGGTTTTCCAGTCCCTGATGAGGGGAGTGGGAGACGTAAAAACCCCCATGTACATCATACTCGGGACGGTACTGCTCAACCTTATCGTCGACCCGCTTTTCATAATGGGATACGGTTTTGTCCCAGCCATGGGCGTTTCGGGCGCGGCCCTCGCAACTATCGTTTCGCAGGGCATAGCGGCTGTTATCGGGATGTATCTTATGCTGAGAAAAAAACGCCAGATACACCTTCACCTGAGAGACATGAAACCGGATTTCCCCTTAATAAAAAAAATGTTAGCTCTCGGCATGCCTTCTTCCGTGGAGCACTCAACGGTGGCGCTGGGCATGAATTTTATTATATTTCTGGTGACAGGGTTCGGGACGACAGTTCTGGCGGCATACGGGATAGGGCATAGGATATTCGGCTTCGTCATTATCCCCACCCTCGGATTGTCCATGGCTACCTCTGCGCTGGTGGGGCAGAACATCGGGGCAGGCAAAATTGAGAGGGCGGAAAGGATAGTGCGGATGGCGGTATCCGTAGGCTTTGTCACCCTCACTCTGATTGGGGTATTAATGTTTCTGTTTGCCGAACAGCTTTCCGCAATTTTTATACCTGGGGAATTTGAGACCATAAGGATGAGTGCTCAATTCTTGAGGATAATGGCTTTAACCTTCGGATTCATAGGGATTCATCACGTGTTGAACGGCGCCTTTATCGGCTCGGGCAACACCTTTACCTCAATGGCTCTCTCCATTATTTCGCTCTGGCTGTTGAGATTTCCTCTTTCCTATTTCCTTTCTCGCCATACCGGACTCAGAGAGATGGGCATATGGATAGCTTTTCCCGCCACCAACGTTCTCACGGCGCTTATAACCGCAATATGGTTTTCAAGAGGAACGTGGAAAAAGAGAAAGATTACCGAAGAGATAAAACTGGTCGCCGAAACAACGGAAGAAGCGCTAATTGAAGAGGGACTGAACCCCTGAGAATCCCTTTCCGGAGAAGAGAAAGTGGAGGATAAGGGATTGTGCATCTGTGAAGCGATGACGCACGGTCTCCTCATTTTTTCAGGAAAGATTGCTAACCTTCTTACGAGGTAAGATTAATCGTCGGCTCGAACCCAATGGTTCTCATCCCTTTCCGGAGAAGAGAAAGTGGAGGATAAGGGATTCGAACCCTTGACACCCAGACTGCCAGCCTGGTGCTCTCCCAGCTGAGCTAATCCCCCGTATATCGGATTAATTTCATCCGAAGAGCTTCGTTGGCATCGTCGCCAGCTTCCTCGGCGTATTTTTTACATACGCCTCCTTGCCTCGCTCCTTGCCGCCTTGCTCTCCGGCGAACTGAATCCGCTATATTTTTTCAGTATATAAGCACATTTATTATATATTTAATCATAAGTTTGTCAACTGAACAGATTGACATTACTGCCGTAAGTTCATAAAATAAGGGAAACAAAGCCCCTCCTTGAAAAAGAGTAACAAGTGATTAGTGAATTTATAGCGGTGCGATTCATCGCACGGTTATAGTGGCATAAATGCCACCGCTACACAATAATTTATCAGACACGGGGAAAAGGAGATAGCGATATGAAACTTGAAAAGACGACGTTTGCGCTGTTTTTCGGCAACAGGGGATTTTTCCCTTCTTCTCTGATGGCATCGGCACGCAAGGAATTATCCGAAACGTTAAAAAGCATGGGGCATAAAATTCTTATGCTTGACGAAAAGACGACGCGTTTCGGCGCCGTGGAGACGGTTCAGGAAGGCAGGATATATGCGGAATTTCTAAGAAAGAACCGCGGAAAATTCGGAGGGGTCATCCTGTCGCTTCCTAATTTCGGGGATGAGAACGGTGCGGTTGAGGCGCTGAAGGAAGCGGGAGTTCCCATATTGATTCAGGCTTATCCCGACGAACTGGATAAGATGAGGCCTGAATTGAGGCGCGATTCTTTCTGCGGCAAGTTTTCAATCATGGATGTTTTCTGCCAGTATGGAATTCCGTTCACGGCGTTAAAGCCGCATACGGTTCATCCGAAATCCCCCGCCTTTACCGGCAATATTGACCGCTTTGACAGGATTTGCAGGGTGGTAAACGGGATGAAAAATATGACCGTGGGAGCCATAGGTGCCAGGACTACGCCTTTCAAAACCGTCCGCATAGACGAACTGACCCTGCAGAAATATGGAATTACGACCGAGACGTTTGACCTTTCTTCCGTATTTGCGAAAATGGAGGCTTTAAAAACCTCGGACAAGAGATTTTCCGCCAAGGCAAAGATTCTTAGCGGCTATTCAGTCTGGACAGGCGTTCCCAAAAAATCTTTTGAAAAAATCGTGCGGCTGGCCGTGGTTCTGGATGACATGATTGCAGAGTACGGGTTTGACGCAATTGCCGTACGGTGCTGGATGGAGATGCAGGAAATACTTGGAATCTCTCCCTGCGTGGCGCTCAGCGAGATAAACAACAGGCTTATTCCTGCCGCCTGCGAGGTTGACATAGGAAACGCCGTTACCATGTTTGCTTTAAGCAGGGCGGCGGGAAGCGTTGCAACCTGCCTTGACTGGAACAACAATTACGGCGAAGAAGAGAATAAGTGCATCCTGTTCCACTGCGGTCCAGTGCCTCAGTCCATGATGAAATGCAAGGGTAAAATTACCGACCATGCCATACTTGCGAACAGTGTGGGGCAGGGCTGCGGGTACGGCTGTAATTCAGGCAGGATTTCTCCGGGCCCTTTCACTTTCGGGAGCATGCTTACCGTGGAAGGCGATATGGAGTTTTATATAGGTGAGGGAAGATTTACGGATGATCCGATTCCCGCAGACTTCTTCGGATGCGCAGGCGTGGCTGAAATCCCGGATTTGCAGGAGGTTTTGCAGACTATCGGCTACCTTGGTCACCGGCATCATACGAGCGTTGTTCCTGCCTGCGTTGCGGAGACAGTTATAGAGGCATTTGAGGATTATCTGGGTTACGGCGTAATAGGAGTATGAATTTTTTTTAGTAAGATGCGATTAAATTCAGAAAGGATATATGGTCATAAGAGCCAAAAAATGTCTTTTCCTTTTTTTTCTGTTCTGCGGTTTTATTTTCGCGGAAGAAATTCCCGTATATTACAGTTCAGACAATTTCAGTGTAAAGTTTAACAAAGCGGGAGAATCCGAGGAAATAATTCTCAACGGCAATGTAAAAATCTCCTTCAGCGATACAGCCATAACCTGTGAAAAGGCCGTGTTTAACAGAATCACCGGGGATATTTCGGCTGACGGCCCTGTTTATGTCGAAACCCCTGAAGCAACTTTTACCGCAGATTACATCACGCATAACCTGAATAGCGAAACAGGGATTCTGCTGAACTCCTCTTTTAAAGCCCCTCCTGTGTACGGCAAAGCCGACAAGGTGGAAAAGAGAGAGGGAATTATAATCCTTAAAAACGGATATATAACGGCCTGCGACCTTGAAAAGCCGCACTACAGGATTTCAGCCGAGAATATGGAATACGTACCCGGCGACTACCTGCGCGCTGAAAAGCTCCGCCTTGTATTCGGAGAGAAATATACTCTTCTGTACCTTCCCGGATTTACGATTGACGCACGGACGAAAGAGCCGCCTTTCAGCGTTATGCCGGGCTACAGCACGAGAGTGGGAAGGACTGTTGATGCTTTTTTCACCCACAGGGCGGGCGATGAGACTGACGCTGTCGTTAAGGAGAGGATTTCTCTGGGAGGAGAAGGGATAGGCGCAGGCATGAAGGTGTCTTCCCGTAAGAACAGATACAGGCTTGAAGGATTTCTCTATAAGAGATGGGATGATGTCGGGCTTGAACCCGGACTAGTTGCGGAGTTCAATAAAAATTACAGTTCCCGTTCCGGCGAGGGAAATTTTATTCTTAACTGGAGACTCATGGACAGCCGGGACCTTTTTTACGATTTTTTTAATGACGACTATGACGCAAAATCAAAGACCTACAATTACCTGTCCGCAACACATAATTTTAAGGCAGGGATTTTCAACCTGAATTTCCGGCATTCTGCGGACGAGAATTTTCTCAATGTTGAAAAAATCCCCGAAGTAAGGTTCCGCACGCCATTTTTGCGCATGGGGAATTCGCCTCTCTTTGTGGAGAATGATTTCCGCCTGACAAATTTTTATAAAGAGGGCGAAGAATGCTTGAGGGCGGCGGACAGGGTTAAGGTTTCAGTATCTTCCCTGACAGGGCTTTTTTCCGTTTCTCCTTACATATCTGCGGCGGGCATCAATTATTCCGGTTCAATGGAGGACAGGTTCAATTTTATGAGCGAAGCGGGAGTGAAGGTATCCGCGGCAATGAAAAAACAGCACGAAGGATATACGGGGTATTTCTCGCCTTCCCTCTCGGTTTTTTACCGCGGGCTTGATTATGAAGCGGGAGAGATTGAGTATTTTGACGGTCTTGAGAGGTTAAACGGCGGAAGGTTTGTGAATCTCGGTTTAGACTGGTTTTTTCACGGAAAGACGGAATACCTCGGGAGGGTGTCCGTAGAAAATGTTTATGACATTGACAGGGGTGCGTTTGACGGAAACCTTCTGAAATACGATGCCAGAATAAACCCGCGCCTTCATATAGAAGGGCAGAACGAATTCAGCTTTTCCGAAGGAGAATACAGATTCGGGGTTAACGACCTGGTTGCGGATTTCGGAAAATACAGTTATTCAATCGGAAACAGGTATGACGGAGAAAGCGGCATTTCAGGCATTGAAGGAAGGTTTGGGCACGCACTGAATGAAAACTGGCGCTACGGCATAGGAGCGCAGTATGACATTGAATCAGGGGGTTTTTCCAGAGCAAAGCTTGATGTATGGAGAAAACTTCACTGCTGGGAGATGCACTTCAGGATATCGGCGGATGAAGACGATTTTTCTTTCTATCTCGTGGCGTATCCGATTTTTCTGATGTAGCGGTGCAATTTATTGCACTACGTAACGGTGCAAATGGAAACCTGATGCAAAATCGGAACTCCTCACAAGCAAGCGTAATAAGAAGAGTTCGGAGTAAAGGAGACAAGAATGGAAATAAAAAGAAGAGCGGGCAGGGCATTTGACCAGATAAGGGAAATAAAAATAACAAAGAACTTCATAAAGTATGCGCTGGGTTCATGCCTGATAGAGATGGGGGACACAAAGGTTGTCTGTTCGGTGAACGCTGAAGATAAGGTGCCTCTCTTTTTGAAGGGAACCGACAGCGGTTGGCTGACGGCAGAATACGCCCTTCTGCCGTCCTCTACAAGCAATAGGGTGCCGAGGAATTCGAATCTTACCGGCAGGAGCCAGGAGATACAGAGGATGATAGGCAGGTCTTTGAGGGGGGTGCTTGACGTAAAAAAGATAGGGGAGAGGACGTTGTGGGTTGACTGCGACGTTATTCAGGCGGACGGAGGCACCAGGGCGGCGGCCGTAACGGGCGGATTCGTAGCTCTTGTTGAAGGGCTTTCCAAGTTAAAAAAGGCGCGCCTTATCAAGCTTCCTCTTCTGCGCGACTACCTTGCGGCTGTCAGCGCGGGCATTGTTTACGGCAATAAGGTTATTGACCTTGATTATTCGGAGGATTCGGAGGCAAGCGTTGATTTTAACGTTGCCATGACTGGCGGCGGAGAGTTCATTGAGATACAGGGCACCGCCGAAGGATATCCCTTTTCCCAGGAAGAACTTGCCGAACTGCTCAAACTTGCGGACAAAGGCATAAAAGACATTATAGAAGTTCAAAAAAAGGTTTTGAAGGATGAAATCGAGTATTTACTTGGCCACTAAGAATGCGAATAAACTTCGCGAGGTAAGGCATATCCTTCAGGGAACCGGACTTTTGATAAAATCCTGCCCTCCGGATATTGTCTTTCCCGAAGAGACGGGAGCGACTTTTGAAGAAAACGCGTTTCTTAAAGCCGAACATCTTAAAAGAATTACAGGGGGCGAATTTGTTGCGGGAGAGGATTCCGGACTCTCGGTTGAGAAGCTGAACGGCCTGCCCGGAGTTTTTTCGGCAAGGTTTGCCGGCGGCGGCGACGCGGAGAATATAGAAAAATTGCTTGGGATGCTCTCCGCCTATAAAGATACCGCAGACAGAAAAGCGAAATTTATTACTGTAATAGTATTGCTCGGGCCCCTCGAAAAAATGACGTTTACCGGAGAAGTTGAGGGGTTTATAACATTCAGTCCGAGGGGTACGAACGGATTCGGATACGACCCCGTATTTGAAATTGCGGGTGCGGGCAGGACATTTGCGGAGTTGTCCGCCGAAGAGAAAAACAGGGTAAGCCACCGTTCAACAGCTTTCAGAAAACTTGCAGATTATCTGTTTACGTTGTAAAATATTTATTTTGCCATGGCGGGGTAGCTCAGCGGCAGAGCAGCCGGCTCATACCCGGTAAGCCGGGGGTTCAAATCCCCCCCTCGCTACTCTAAGCAGCCGGGGTCAACTCTTGACACTTGACATCTTGATTGGCGGGAATGAATATTGCGGCGGTTAACAATGCTGACGGAACAGCAGAAAGAAAAATTACTCGGGATTGCGAGAGAAACGCTTGCCTGCTACCTTTCAGGCAAAGAACTGCCTACGGTTGAAGCAGACGACCCTGTTCTGCAGGAAAAAAGAGGGGTATTTGTCACTTTGAAGGAAGGCAGCGAACTTCGCGGCTGCATAGGATACATTCAGTCGGTTAAGCCTCTTGCCGCCGCTGTAAGGGACATGGCGATACAATCGGCGACGGGCGACCCGAGATTTTCCCCCGTGAGTTACGGCGATTTGAAAAATATAAGAATTGAGATATCCGCTCTTACCATGCCTGTCAGGGTTAAGAACGCGGGAGAAGTCGTATTGAAACGCGACGGCGTGATAATAAAGAGGGGACACAGCCAGGGCGTTTTTCTGCCGCAGGTTGCGGATGAAACAGGGTGGAGCAAAGAGGAATTTCTTAGTAATCTCTGCCAGTATAAAGCCGGCCTGCCGCCCGATGCGTGGAAAGAAAAAAGCACCGAGATTTATACCTTTCAGGCAGAGGTCTTCGGGGAAGATTAGCGTTCTACCCTATATAAGAGCCGCAGACTTGGAATTTTGATAAATCAAGACCCATACAAAACATGTTCGGGGTAAAAGGGGAGGATTAAAATGGAGGAGATAAAAGACGTAAAAGATGTGAAGAATATTCTGAAAAACAAGAGTGTGAAGGATATGGTCATTGCGGGGGTTGTGGTTTTTGCCGTGATGATAGGCGTGGCGATAGGCGTAAATATGCTGTTCGGCAGTTCTGCAAAAATTGCCACGGCAGACATGGAAAAGGTTATGAACGTACATCCGGCGTTTAAGGAAGCCATGACCAGTTTTCAGAAGGAAATTACTGCGATGCAGGAAAGGCTTGAAAAAATGACCGGCGAGGAAAGGGAAAAGGAACAGCAGAAGATGTCCCAGATGATACAACAGATAGGACTGCGCCTGCAGGAAGAAGCGCTTGCGATTGTAACAGAAGATTTGGAGACCGTTGCGAAAAGGAAGGGGTATGCCTACGTGGTTGACAAAAGCGTGCTTATCGCAGGCGGAAAAGACATAACCGAGGATGTTCTGAATTTTCTGAAGAACCAGGAAATAAAGGCGGAGGAAGGGAAGGATGCTTCCGAAATGCCGATGATACCGGTCGAGTAATAATTGACATTGAGGCTTTTGTGGCTATAATTAATAGAACATTTGTTTGATAACGGGCCGCTAGCTCATCTGGTAGAGCACCGCCCTTTTAAGGCGGGCGTGGCAGGTTCGAGTCCTGCGCGGCCTACTACCGTTCTTCTTCATCCACGTAGCGGCTTTGCCTGCGTTGTCAGCATCGTGCGGCGTACTATAGGGGTATCGGAAAAGGAGAAGGCAATGGAGAAGGCCGCCCATGTATTGGAAGAAACGGAAGAAGAGCAGGCAGTCAGTCCCGGCAGTGCCAGGAAACTCATCAGGAATGTAAGGAAAGCGACCCGCCGTGAATTCACCGCAGAAGACAAAATCAGGATAGTATTGGAAGGTTTCCGCAAAGAAATCCCCATCAGCGAATTATGCAGGCAGGAATTCTATTTCTTTTTTTTTCTGAGACAAGGCAGGATACCGGCAGATACGGCAATTGCCATAACCGGCAACAGTATTCCCTTGAGTACCGCAAAAGCAAAGAATATCAGTGGATAGAGAAGGATTCTCGCTGCCGCCCGCAGAAACGGCCGGGACTTGATATGTTTTGCTCCGATTGGCCCTTTTCTGTAATACCACCTGACAAAAGACCTGCCGGCGGTATTCGTCAACAGGTAATTATCTCTGAACTGCCTCAATATGCATATGTGCCGTTCTTGATAAGAGCCGAACGCCGCGGTTGCTATGAAGCAACCTCCTCCCCCACCGCCGCCTCCATCGCCGTCAGACGGCGGAGAATAGCTTAATCCGGAAGGATCTACAATTACGCCGTTTTCTGTTCCGTCTGCATCCCCATCTCCTCCGTCAAGCAGAGTTATGTCTATTCTGGTATAACCTGGCGCTTCAGGAGTATTGTACGTAAACACAGAGTTTGCATACTCATACCAGCCTTTTACCGCGTCATGTTTATACCAGTAACCGTCTTCACAATCTCCCGGCACGTAAAAAGTAACAACCACCGTTGTCTTTCCCTCTGCAAGGCCGTCTATCCTGATTGAAAACATTCCATAAATAAAATTGTCAGGTCTGCCTTCGTCTGGCAAATCATCAGGATTAATGGATTTTACGGTTATGTTCTCTTCGCACGCAAAGGTTATGGTTTCATTATTTGTGGAATCGCTCAAAACGGCGCCTTTAACGTAAGGGTCAATTATGTCTTCGGGAGGAGCTACCTGCTGTGCATCATGCTCTTCATCCGAGTCAGCGGTGACAAAGGAAGAATACTCGCTCCATTCAGACCAGAGAGGTCCATACGTATCTTCATACCGTACTCTCCATATATACCTGGCAGCCGGTTCAAGCGTACCCCATGAGACATGGATACCGGTGAACGAAAGGTTTGGATTGAGGGCAAGTTGAACAAGGTTTACCGTTTGGTGCAGGATTGTCTCCGTTCCCGTTTCATCAAAGATTTGCCACTCGGTAAGAATCTGGGTGTCATCCTGGTCACTGTCTGAAAACGGCGAAGCAGAAAGTGTCGGGTCCAGGTTGTCAAGGGTGCCATCATATGAAGGTTCAACACACAAAGGTTGGTCCGGCGGAGTGTCGTAATGCAAAGAAATCTCTATATGCTGGGATTGGTCAGGAAATGCTCTGCATGAAAACATGAGCATCATGACCAGAGTCTGCAACAGAAACAATTTTTTCATTCGTTCAGTTTTCATTTTTCTTAATCGTACGGACCCTGAAAAAGCCTGTAATATCATTCCCTTCTACAAAGACAACCTGTTCCCACGGCTTCTCTTCGGACTTGCCGGAATCCGGCAAATTCAGCGTAACGGGAATTTTTCTCTTGCCTCCCGCAGGAATCCTCACCGTCTCTTCCGTTTCAAGCAGGCTTATTTCCGGCAGAGGATTAAATCCCGCCGAAAGATAGGTTTTTACCCTTTCCCCGTCATTCAGCGGATGTATTTTGTACACCCCGGTATTTGCAGTGTTATTATAAATCGTAACATACTTTCTCGTTTCGTTTTGCTGAAACACCAACGTCCCGGGAACAACACCTATCAATCCGTCGGGTTTTTCCTTTATCCTTTCTTTCCGTTCCGTTTCAATCCTGACCCGCACATACACTCCGAGGGAAATTCCGGATGCAGGTTTACTCATTATTCCAATGGTCACAACCCAATTCTGGTTATAATATCTCTCCCCTTCCGGCAATGCCAGAAAGAGATTTACATTCTCCTGTCCGTGAGCCGGAATTTTGACTTCTGTACTGTCAAAAGTCAGCCATCCAGCGTCGGGTATCTCAAGGTAGCCTTTTTCCCATTTTCCCGCTTCCGAAGGCCTGTGGCTTGTTATCAGGTATACGTTATCGGTGTCATTATCGTTATATATCGTTATTCGCACCCCTGTATCCCTGTAAATGTCATAAACCTTGCCCGGTGAAACGCCGTGCAGGATGAATTCAGCGGGGCTTACTTTCAACCCGACGCTTTCCGCGCTGTAACTCAAGGCAACAAACGCCAGAATCACACACACTAATCTTTTCACAATTCTCTCCCCTGTCTTACCATTACCTTTCTTAATTTAACTAGTGTTTGCTTGCAGTCAGGGTAACGGTAAAAGCCTGGGAAACGCCGCCTCCTTTTGTATCGGATATCGGAGCGCTGTATTGCAGCTTGAATTCCTCAGAAGCTGCCGATGCAAGGTTGGATATGAGACTTACATCGCTCGTTGAAAGAACTACATCGTACGCAGAGTAGGGACTCACGTCTGCCGCAACCTTGAACGTGTCGGCTCCCGGTGTTGCTCCGATTGTCCAGCCGCCCGCTCCATTTGCCGCCTTTATGCTGATATCTTCCGCAACGTTCCCGTCGTTTGTAACGGTAAAGGCAGAAGATTCATGCGTGCTTTCCGCAGTGATGGCGCCGATATTCCATGTGCCGCTGTCAATTGAAACGGAGATAGTCTCTACCATGGAAACGGTGACTGAAATGCTCGCAGTGCTCCCGGCATGTGCATATCTTGCTCCTAACAGACAGGTCGCCAGAATGCAAAGCGCAATTAACATTTTCTTCATTTTTCTCACCTCCTTTTCATTGTGATTTTGTAGCAGTTATTGTTACGTTTATTAAATCGGACAGATTACCGTTGCTGGTCCCTGTAGGGGCGTTAAACTGAAGGCCGAAAGCAAAAACATCACTTGCCGGAATATTCTCTTTAAATGTCTGCGAAGTGCTGATATCTGTCCATTCAGCAAGAACTCCGCCTTTTGCCTTCATTGAAAATATATCCGTTCCCGGAGTTGCCCCGGCATTCCAGTTCTGTCCGTCAGATGCTGCAATGGTGAAATCTTCCTGCACATTCCCGTCGTTTTCAAGGGTGAAATAGTCTGCCGCCGTCTCTCTTGATTCTCCGGGCGATACATCCTGCAGGTCCCACGCAACTGGATTGACGCTTACCGAGATTACATCCCCGGGCTCTTCAAAACATTCCACTTTGAAATCGTCAACAAACCAGCCGGGATATACGGTGCTTACCGTATCCTCCTCACAATAGAAATGGAACCTGATTTTTACCGCATTTCCGACATAGGGAGCAAGGTCAATTCTTTCTTCCCTCAATATCGCTCCCGTGCCCTGTTCATCCCAGATAACTGTCCAGGTATTTCCGCCGTCAGTCGTAATTTCAACCCTGCCCCAGTCAACCCACTGTCCGTCGCCGCACGAGAGCAGATGCCAGAAACTCAGCCGGGCTGTGGAAACGGAAGTAAGGTCTATGGAAGGAGAAGTCAGATAGCTGTGGACAGGCACGGGGTCATATATCGTCCCTACACCGGGATAGTAGTAGAAGATCCAGTCGAACGGAGGGTCCCACTCTTCCCGGCAGTAATGCCAGCTGTGCGTACCGCTGTTAGAAAAATGTCCGGTAATATACCAGTTATAACCCGGCGGAGTTGAAGCGTCGAACGATACTTCCCAGCTTCCCTGCCCGGATTCAATATCGTCTTCAAAAACTGCAATTGCGGTTTTTGTGGTAAAAGAATAGTAACTTCCGCCGTTATCGTCTTCTGTTATATTGCCTGCCTCATCTCCCGACAGGACTTTGAAAAAATAAGTCGTTGATTCTTCCAGTCCGGAAAGTGCCAGGGAATGGGATGTAACAAAATCCCAATCGTTCGATGATGAACCGGGGGGGACAGTTATGCCGTATACCACCCGGCTGTCTGCCTGCTCGTCCGTATTCCATGAAATAGTTGCCGAGTCGTTGGAAACATTAACTGCTTCAACATTCGTTATTTGCGGAGCTACAAAATCAGCTGAGGCCGTTGCGGTTTTCGTCACGGTGTTTCCCAGTCCGTCGTCATTGTCAATATACGTGGCGGTAATTATTTCCTGGTCGGATGCCTCAAGTATACCGTTCCCGGTCTGCGGAGAGTTTTCGGAAAGAGGTATAACCCCTTCAAAAATCCCGGTATTTGCCGAAGTTTCATCGAGAACAAGGTTTTCCGAGTCGCCTCCGGAGAGTGTAACCGGTATAACGACCTGGTCCGCCGCCTCATGGTCGGCATTCAAATCCATGTCCATCACAGTGAGACCGACCGCGTCTCCATCGCTGTATTTGCTCTTGTCAAAAAACACTATCCCGTCCCTGCTTGCCGAACCCCCTATTGAAGTTTCGGGGTCTCCGAGCACGTTCAGCTGAAAATAGACCCATTTGTAACCGCCTGTCGTATCTGCAAGCAGATTGCCGTAGTTGTCTTCCTTTGAATCCTGGTTTGCACGCCCGAGATTCTTGATATTCTCGGTAAAAACCGCATCCCAGAATTCCTCGTCAAACTGCTGAGAAACGCTTGCCTCTATATCCCCGGGCTGAAACCAGCCGTACCTGGAATTGAGGACAACTGCGAATGCGCCGTACTGGGAAGTCACAAAATTTTCTCCGACAGCTTCATCCGTAGCCCCCGGCATACCGCCCTCGTCAAAAGCACCCGCATAACACCCCTGAGAATATATGAAACACTTCTGCTCGTTCATTATGTCCTCGGGATCTTCGGAAATGTCATAAAACTCCCAGTCGCCTATCCACATGAGCAGCCAGTAGTCCGAATGCCCCATATGGTTAATAAGGTGAACGCCCGCATTTATCTCGTCTACAATAAGCTCACCGTCACTGTTAAAGGTGCCGGTTTTGTCATACCTTTTCCTGATGGTATAGGTGGTTGGAAAAAGAGGTTCTATGGCGTCCTTGAAATCGCCTCCCCATGTCTCGGGGACATCATACAACAGCTCCCCTACGAAAAGGACCTTCTTCAGATTTTCGTCCCCGAAGCTGTTTTCATATTCCACAGTCTTTGAGACAAAATTCTGAACCTCTGTTTCGGTCTCGACAGGCGCCCTTCCGACAAATACTTCTGCGAAGAAATCAACATCATCTTCCTCTTCTCCGTAAGTTCCGTCTTCGTCAGCATCCCAGTTTCCGTCAAGGGCTCCGTAGTACATGTCGCATAGAATGTTGGTATCCTCATATCCTTCACATAATCCGTAAACTCCGCGCGCAGGGACAACCTCGGTATCTCCGCCCAGCAAAGCATAGTTCAGATTCCAGTTCAGATATGCATCAATGATAAAATTTCTTATCCGCTCCTGGTTGTCTGTTCCGGCATAGGCGGCATATATATCTTCAACCGTAACAATCCTTGCTGTCAGGCCCCGCTGGATTTTATGGTTTATCAGCGGCTGGAAATAGGGGCTCAAAGAAGCACTTGTAATTACTACATAGTCGTAAGGGCCGGTGTCTCCAAAAATAGAAAGCGTTTCCAGGGGCTGTTGAAGAGGTTCATAGCTTTCTGCCGCCGCGGGATTGCTGACAGAATCTTCTATGAGAGAAAAATCTTTCGGCAGGCGGCGCAGCATTCTCTCCGGCTTCAACGTTTCGGAATCATCTTCAACGAAACTGACTGTGACGTCAACCCTTTTATAATAAAAGATTTTCTTGACTGAAGGCGTGTAGCGGTAAGGATAAATATTTATTGGGAGAATTTGAAAACCTCTAAGAGTCTGCACGCTGCCCGCATGGAAAGATTTAGCGGGATACGTTGAATTTGAGCCATATATCAGCGGCTCGGGCGGGGTGAAAGGAATACGCGATTTTTTCGTCTGGTTTTTCCGCCACGCACTCAGGGGAACCTGCCGCTGTCCAGGCTTGACGTCATATGTCCCTTTAAGGAAAGTTTTTCCATGCCCGGTGACTTGAATTTCACCAACCTTCTTTCCAAAAGGAACAAGAACTTCAATTGTCTTGTGAGGCAATACAGGATGTCCGGGATTACCGTGGTTTTTCAGTCCGGGAACCTTCAACACGCTATATCCATCTGCTTTTTGAACCTTTGGCAGGCCAAAATCGTATTCAAGTGTTATTGATTCGCTGAAAAGAAACGCAGGGAAAACAAAAATTAGAAGCAAAAATAACTTTTTCATTTTACCAGTTGCGTGAATAGTTTCTGGAACGGCCTCCAGAAATAATTTTAACGGCTTTATCTTCACATGTCAACAGGCATCTTTTTGTAGACTTCCCATACTTGTTGAAAAAACATCTTCCTTGCTTGACTCCCAATGTGTTCAATAGGTTTAATGTATGAACAGTCACAAGAAATTTTTTATAAATGCCAATTTACTTTCCACTGCTGCCGCAATTTTTAACCAAGAGGGTTGTGATGACATTTAAAAAGAAATAGACGATTGATGTTTAAATGATTAAACGATACGATTTAGTGGAGGAAAAGTATTTTACGTAATATGAAAAAAATATGGAGGAAAAAGATAATTGGTTGTCAAAGAATGAATCAAGACGTCAGGCATCAGCTACTATCCGTGAATATGCTTATCAGATTTTGAATAGCGTTTACGCCTGGCTGGAGTTAAAAGACGATGAAAGCTTATTCCTTGAAAGTGCGGAAGATTTTGATGCTGTTGCTGATGAAAAAGCTACTGTTGCTCAGGTAAAAGATTAACACTTTTTTATTTTGATGTTGGAAATTCAAACTTGATATACTTTTAGATTAATAGTATAACATGTTTGGAGGCGGAGAAAATGACCTTATAATCTATGTTGTTCTTGCGGGCACTCATCAGGCATTAAAGATTATCTCAAAGGAGACGGATAGCGTGAAACAATAATGGGGAAGCTCATGGACAGAGATGTAAAGAGAGAAAATAAAACAGGGATATTGAGGGCGGGGGCGGCGAAGAGCGACATTACCGTTTCCGGTAAAAGTGCGGATATTCATGACCCGCTGTACGCCAAAGCGCTTGTCCTTGACGACGGCGTCATAAGCGTTGTAATTATAGGGATGGATACCACGGCAATAGACGGAAGGCGTATAAGCAAGAGGATGCTTGATGACGTGGGCGACGATTTCCTCTCCAATTTACGCAGGAAGGTCCAGTCCGAACTGCAAATCCCAGGACGCAATGTTCTTGTGAACGCTTCCCATACACATCCTCCCTGCAGGCACCTGTGCGGCGATGAAGAGCAGGTTGAGAAGACGTTTGACGCGGTGCGAAGAGCCTTTGAAAACATGGCGGAAGTTAAAATAGGCTCGGGCATCGGATATGAGGACAGGATAACTATAAACAGGACGCTGAGGCTGAAAAACGGCAAACACTGGACCATCAGAAACAGCAATCCGTGCCCGCCGGACGAAGAGGTTGAAGGGCTGGGGCCTCTTGACGCGGGTATAGGCATTATCAGGATAGACAGGACGGACGGCAGTCCTCTTGCTGTCGTGTATAATTTTGCCTGCCATCCCCTGACAGGGGTTCAGGGGAGCCGCGTTTCGGCATACCTGCCTGGTTTTGCCTCAAAAGTGATTGAGGATACGCTTGGAAACGGTGTCATAGCGCTGTTTCTTCAGGGGGCAGGAGGAGATGCGGTGGACATTCTTTTTAAGGATATTAACCGGCCGAGAACGACAGAACCTCTCGGAACGATGCTTGCGCTCAGTACATTGAAGGCGCACGGAGATATCCGCACAGAGAGCGGCAGGGGATTGAATGTAATAACCGAAACGATAGAGCTTCCTTTCAGGAGGGACATTCCCGGGCTGATTGAATCACTTAAGAAGGAACAGTCTGAACTGCTCGCTTCATTAAGGGGTATGACTCTGAATCTGAAGGCGTTTATACCCCTGTACATAAGATACGGGCTTAACCATGATTATCCGGCGGATTATTCATACAGGTATCTGCATGCGGACAGTATCGGGACGGATGAGTTTAAGCTTCTTGACGAAGAAAACCGCGGCAGGCTTAAGAAATACCTCCATAACATTGATGTAATGGAAAAACTGACAAAAATTGAGGATGATATTGCTACTCTGGAGAAACACCAAGAGATAATCAACGACTTCGGAGGGGATGCTGTAACAACGGAGGTGCAGGGGATTAAAATAGGTGAATGCGTTATAATTACTTCTGCCGCGGAATTGCTTACAGAGGTCGGATTAAACATCAAGAAAGCATCACCTTATAAACATACCTTCATTTCCGCTTTTTCAAACGGGTATCTCCACTACGGCCCTCCCGCATCATACTACGGCAGGGGAGGGTATGAAGTGACGGAGTGCCTGCTGGCTCCCGAATGGCAGGAGGTATACGAGAAGAAAGCGAATAATATAATTTCCCAACTTTAGACAGAGGGGAAATACAGCATACACCCCCGTACAGGTAATGAAAAATTCTGAAGAAAGAAGCAAGGTTCTGGAGATAGGAAAAGTAAGAAATAAAACTTTGCTTGACATAGGAACTGGACTTCTTGCAATGGTTGCGGCAAAGGATTTTAATTGCAATGTAACATCCATTGACATTTCCGAAGAAGCATTGGGAAAAGCAAAGAAGGAAGCGTTAAAAGAGAACATTAAAAAAATCAATTTTGAAGAAGAAGATGCGACTGCCCTGTCTTATAAAGACAATTCGTTTGATGTTGTTGTGAGTTACTGCGCTTTGCACCACATCCCCTTGGAGAAAAGAAAAAATTTTATACATGAGGCTTACAGAGTTGCAAGACAGAGGATTGTCATTGCTGATTATAATGAGGCTGGATTCCCTCATTCTGCCGGAGAATATACAATAGTAGATTTCAACTGGCTTAAAAAAGAGTTAAATGCGCTAAATCCGAAAACAGAAGAACACGAATGGGAGAAGATAAAGATTTACACCTGTCTTAAAGGAGGGCAAGAATGAAATATGCGACAGAAAATCCTGAACCGGATTTTAAAACCCTTGAGAATGTCTTGAAAAAAAGAGAAAAACCGAAAAAGGTCCATTTCGTGGAATTGTTGATGGATGAAGAGATTAGGAAGATTATAGTAGAGGACCTTTTCGGGAAAAAATGGATTTCTTACTCAAAGGAGAACGAAAAACCTTATCTGCTACAGGATGTAGATTTTTGGTACAGGATGGGTTATGACTATATCAGGTTTGTGGGAGGGGGTAAGGTAACTTTATCTTGGCGAAGAAATGTAAGAGAAACAAAAGACACGGCCGTTGTTTCAAGAGGAGAAAGAATTTGGGTTGAAGAAGGGGCCGGAATAATTTCCTCATGGGAAAATTTTGAAAAATATCCGTGGCCCGACGTGAAAAAAATAGACTATTCCCCGTATAAATTCATTTCTGAAAATTTACCTGATGGAATGAAAATGATGGTTTGCCCTTCTGACGGCGTCTTTGAAGTGGTGAGCGAAAGCCTCTTAGGCCTTGAAGGTTTGTCCTATCTTCTCGTTGATGAGCCGGGGCTTGTAAAAGAGGTTTTTAATAAGGTTGGAGAAACTATGCTTTCTTTTTACGAAAACGTAGTTGAGTTAGACAACGTCGGAGGATTTTTCCAGGGAGATGACATGGGCTACAAAACATCTACTATTGTTAAACCGGATATTTTAAGAGAATTGGTTTTGCCCTGGCATAAAAAATTTGCAGAAGCGGCTCATAAACACAACAAAATGTATTGGCTTCATTGCTGCGGGAACGTCTCAACTTTAATGGATGATTTTATTAACGATGTAAAAATTGACGCCTTCCACTCTTTTCAGGATGTCATTATCCCTGTCGGAGAGTTCATGAAAAAATATCCTCAGATAGCCGCCTTAGGGGGAATAGACGTTAATAGCCTCGGGATAATGAAAGAAAAAGAGTTAAGGAAATATGTACAGAAGACATTAGATCAATGCATGCCCGGAAGATATGCCTTAGGTTCAGGCAACAGCATAGCTAATTATATCCCTGTGGAAAATTATCTTGCCATGTTGGATGAAGGGCTGAAATGGGAAAATGGCGGATAATGGTCTAACTGCTGTTTTTGGCGGTTATCCTGCCGATTGCGTGCTGTACGGGCGACGGGTTTTCTTTACCCGTAGATTCGGTGTTTTCTATTTCCGCGATTGACTTGAAGAGTTCCCTGCAGGCTTCTTCGTATGATATTCCGCATAGTTCGGCTATAAGCCGGGTTGCCCGGTCGATAAGTTTTTTGCATGACGTTTGCACCCACGACATCCAGTTGCTTTCGACACGGCCCATCCGTACCATTGTTATGGTTGAAATCGTGTTCATCACGAGCTTCACGGCAAGGTGCTCCCACAGGTTTAAGGGAGATTTTTCAATCCGGCAGGGCAGGGTAACTGCTCCGGGAATGTTCTCTTCTTCTCCGATAAAAAGGAATCTGCTTTCAGAGAAATTCTTCTTATGACGGCCGAATCCTTCAATGAACCTTTCCATGTTTTGCGCGGTATCGGATACGGATACGACCGCAACGGCAGCCGAAGGTTTTACCCTGAATCTCCTCTCATCCTTTTCTCTGCCTATCCGGAATTTCAGGATTTCATTACTGCCGACCGCCGGCGGATTACCGGCTATTTTTTCAGAGGCGTTTAAGGATATGTAATCTTCTTTTGTCCATTCCAGACAGCGCGGCGCTCTTCCGAGAACCCGCTCCCATGCTTTTTCAGTGGGATACAGCGGGCTTTTCACAAAGGACCATGATTGCGGAGAAACGTTGTCATCCGCTTTTACAAAAGGCGGGAGCATGAAGGTGGGATTTCTTTCCGTAGTGTCCGTCAGGATATCAATGAGCAGGTTATCGGCGAAATATGTTACAAGCCCGCCCTGCGAGTAGATGCCTTCCTCAAATTCAATCATAGAAGCAATGGCTTCAACCGCCTTATCTCCGTTGAGGCCGTCAAGGAGTTTTTCAAATATTGCCACAGGGTTTTCAGTTCTATCGGAATTTCCCGCACAGGCGTTGAATGCTTCCTGCAGGGCCCAACCCAGTATAAGCAGTTCTGTTGTTGTCGCCTGCATCCTTGTTGAACCTGCTATAGCCATGGGCCCCGTACAGAGGTCAAGAACCGTGATGCGTGGGTCGGTTATTGCGATTCTGGAACGCTCTATTTTTCTATTGAGCAGTTCGGCGGGGTTATTGAAAGCGAGAAAAACCCGCGCTCCGTCGTCTGCCGCCTGCATCGCCGAGCCGAGAACAGACGAGGTTTCGCCTCCTTCGGTTACGGCAATAAAGGTGTCCGCGCCGCTTATGCCGAGGTCTTTTGCCTGCCTGCGCCCGAAACCCATGTAATCTTCAAACGACTCTACGGACCTGATTAACGCATAATCTCCGCCGGTCATTATGCTGAGCACTCTCTCTGCCGTTCCGTTACGGGGACTGAATGATTTTCTCCATGCGGCTTCAAGCAATATGCTCAGCCGCCCCGTGGCTCCGCATCCCGAGAATATAATCCTGCCTTCTGAAGAGAGCGAGCTTTCAATCGAAGAGACGAGCATCTTGAATTGAGAGGAGGCAAATACTTCCGCGGCTTTCGGCGGTATGTCTCTGTCTACGCTCAACAGCATCCTTATTCCTGCCGGCAGATCAGCTTTGCACGCCTTGTCCAGTCCGGATGTTTTCTTATGCGGCTGTTCCGTCGGCAGAAAACCCAGCCTGAACTGTGTCTCCTCTTTCAGGAAATGCGCGGCTTTTTCTTCTGCGGCAATGTCTGTTTTTTTCATGTTGTTTCTCTTCCTGCCCCCTTCATAATAATTGTTTTCTTTTTTTTAGTCAATTAAAGACTCTTTTATTTGGAGTTTTTCAAGAGTGATTGTATAATTTTGACATATTGAAGATTACGGCAATTATACAAAGATTGCAGTAATTGTTTAATCTCCGTAATCCGTCTTCTGGAATTTCTGTAATCATCATGGAGGGCTCATGGGAAAGATAATTGCAGGAGTGAGGGTAAAACAACTGAATGTCATGCCGGACGAGCGCGGACGCCTGATGGAAATATTCCGGCGGGACGATGAGCTGTTTGAAAAGTTCGGGCAGGTGTATCTTACGACGGTTTATCCGGGAGTGGTGAAAGCGTGGCATGCCCACAGGTTTCAGAATGACAACATTGCCGTGGTGAAAGGAATGGCAAAAATCGTACTGTGTGATTTAAGAGCGAAGAGTAAAACGTTCAACGTTGTGAACGAGTTTTTTATCGGGGAGCAAAACCCCTGCCTTATACATATCCCCGCGCTGGTTTATCACGGATTCAAGTGCGTTGGCAATAAAGAGGTTTTTGTGATAAATGTGCCTACGAACACATATGACTATAAAAAGCCCGATGAAATGAGACTGTCTTTTGACACCGAAAAAATCCCTTACGACTGGGGAAGGAGAAATTACTGATGAAAGGCGTGGTGCTTGCCGGCGGCCTAGGGACACGGCTTTATCCCCTTACCAAAGTTACCAACAAACACTTGCTCCCCGTATATAAAAAACCTATGATTTATTATCCCATACAGACTCTCGTGGATGCGGGGATAAAGGATATCCTTATCGTGACGGGCGGCAATTCGGCGGGCGATTTCCTTAAGCTTCTCGGAAACGGGAAGGAATTCGGGCTCAAGCATCTTAACTACACCTATCAGGAAGGGGAAGGGGGCATTGCCGAGGCGCTTTCTCTGGCTCAGCATTTTGCCGGCAGCGGCAAGTTTGTAGTTATACTGGGGGATAATATCATTGAGGGAAGCATAAAAGACGAGGTTAAGATATTTGCGAAGCAGGAAGAAGGAGCAAGGATACTTCTTAAAGAGGTTAATAACCCCCAGAGGTTCGGCGTGGCTGAAATAAAAGGGGACAGGATAATCAGGATTATAGAAAAGCCGAAAGCGCCTCCATCAAACCTTGCCGTCACAGGGATATACATGTACGACAGTTATGCCTTTGAAATAATAAAGACGCTCAAGCCGTCAGGCAGGGGAGAGCTTGAGATAACAGACGTCAATAACGAATATATACGGAAAGGCACGCTTACTTTCGGCACGCTTAAGGGTTGGTGGACGGATGCAGGGACATTTGATTCGCTTATAAGGGCGGGCAACCTGGTTTACAGTGGCCAAAAGGATATCCCTCAGATGTTCCTCTCCCTTGAGGGGAGAGGATTAAGGTGAGGGTGAAGGAAATAAATGAATATAGTCGTGACGGGCGGCGCAGGTTTTATAGGCTCACATTTCATAAAGCATATACTGAGAAAATATTCGGGCTATAAGATTCTGAATATAGATAAGCTTACCTACGCCGGGAATCCTGAGAATCTTGAGGAAGCAGAGGATAATCCGGACTATACCTTTGTAAAGGAAGATATATGCAGTAAAAGAATTATAGAAAAAGTAGTGGAGGGATATGACGTTATCGTCAACTTTGCCGCGGAATCACATGTGGACCGCTCCATAGAAGAACCGGAAGTGTTTTTAAAGACCGATGTAATGGGAACGTTTAATCTTCTGGAAATATGCAGAACGGCAGGTTTTAAAAAATATATTCAGATTTCCACGGATGAAACTTACGGAAGCGCGGGCGGAGGAGAGACTTTTTCGGAAGAGAGCCCTCTTAACCCTTCAAATCCCTATTCCGCAAGCAAAGCCGCGGCAGACCTGCTGGTACTCTCCTATTCAAAAACCTATAAACTGCCGGTGAACATAGCAAGGAGCACAAATAACTACGGGCCGAATCAGTATCCGGAGAAATTTATACCGCTTTTTGTGACAAACGCCATTGAGGATAAGCCCCTTCCCCTATACGGCGACGGGAAAAACGTGAGGGACTGGCTTTTCGTTGAGGATAACTGCAGGGGGATTGACGTTATACTGCATAAAGGCATTGACGGCGAAATTTACAACATAGCCGGGGAAAACGAGAGAGAAAACATCTTCATAGCGAAAAAAATCATTGAATGCCTGGATAAATCCGAACAGCTTATAAAACCTGTCAAGGACAGGCCCGGGCATGACAGAAGATACAGCATTTCATGCGGGAAGATTAAAGGATTGGGATGGAAGCCGGAGGTTTCGCTGGAGGATGGGCTCCGCCTTACCGTTGACTGGTATAAAACGCATCCGCAGTGGTGGAAGAAAATAAAAAGCGGCGAATTCCTCGAGTATTACAAAAAACACTATAAATGACGTTGAAATTCTATTCAGCGATTCTGTAGCGGTGCGATTCATCGCACGGCTTTTAGCTGGATAAGTTCTACCGTCTCAGAAAAAAGGTGTTAATAAATGAAGATTCTTATTACAGGCGGGAAAGGCATGGTCGGCGGTCTGCTGGCGGAATTTCTTAAGGACGGCAATACCGTTCATGCTCCCGGCAGGGAAGAGCTGGATATTACCGACAGGGAGAAGGCCGTAAAGGCCATAACCGATTTCAATCCCGATATTCTTTTCCACTGTGCGGCGTTCACAGACGTGGACGGGTGCGAGAATGAAAGGAAAAGAGCGTACCTTGCGAATGCTTTGGGCACCCAGCATGTTGCGGAGGGATGTGCGGAAGCAGGCAGTAAAATGGTGTATTTGAGCACGGATTTCGTTTTTGACGGAAAGAAGGGGAAGCCGTACTCCGAAACGGACAATCCTTCTCCTCAAAGCGTGTATGCGGAAACAAAATTTCTGGGAGAGTACTATGTTTCGCATCTCCTGAACAGGTTTGCCATAGTTAGGATATCAAGGGTATTCGGGCGCAGCGGGAGGAATTTTTCATCGGTTTTGCCGCGGCTTATGAAAGAAGGGAAAAAGATTATTCTTACCGATAATCTGGTCAATTCCCCCACGTATGCGGACGACCTTGTAAAAGCGATGTCATTCCTTGTTGAAAAAGAATTCTGCGGGATAGTAAACGTCTGCAACAGGGGAGAGTGTTCATGGTATCAATACGGCATGGCGGTAAAAGATATGATGGGGATTGAAAACGCTGAACTTGTGCCGGTAAAGTTTGAAGGATTCAAAAAAGGTCAGGCTGAACGGCCTCGCTATTCCGTGTTGAGCACCGAACTTCTTGAGACTCTCGGTTTTTCCATGCCTGGATGGCAGGATTCCCTCCGCCGCTACCTCGTGTCCGGACAATATATATCTTCTTGTTGACACGCAATATAGCAAAACAGTATAATAAACCTTCGTTTGATTTGATGCCCCCATAGACTAGTGGTTAGGTCACCACTCTTTCAAGGTGGGCGGGCCGGTTCGAATCCGGCTGGGGGCGCCACTCCATCTTCAGCCGCATATCTGCGTTAACTTCGTCATCGGCTTTGTGCGGCGTACATTGCGTACGCCTCCGCGCCTCTTCCTTGTTGCCTTGCTCTGCGGCAGAATCCAGAGCGGCGCTATTCCCCGATGCGGCTGGGGGCGCTTTCGGATTATCTTTATCCGGATAACTTCGTTGTCTGCGTCGTCAGTTTCCTCGGCGTATGAGTATACGCCTCGTTACTTCCTCCTTGACGCCTTGTTCTACGGCAAATCTAATCTGAAAGTACCGCCCCTATGGCTGGGGGCGCCACGGCGCAGGCCTTTATGGGTTATCCGGCTGGGGGCGCAAAAAAACAGTGGTTATGAATAGTGAAAAGCAGGATACTACTTATTGAGATTGGAGCGGCGGTGGGCAAGCGCTCTTTTGAAATAATCGTCGAGCAGTTCTATTTCAAATTCCTTCACCATATCATATATGCATTTATCTTCCGTCTCGCAGGAAAGGAGCACCGAACCGAGAAGTCCCGGGTCATAAATCTTTACTCCTGTTCCATATTTCTTTTTCATTGCTTCAAACTTCCGCCAGTTATAATCTATATGAGCTACACAGCAGTCAAGGTTTACGGTTGCGGTGACAAACCTCGTGTAATGCGTTGTGTATGCTATGATACTGCCAATCGGAGAGATGATTGTGCCCTCTTCTTTCGGGTATCCGATTGCCCCGACGAAATGGACGCGGCAGGAGTATGCCCAGTATGCCTGCATAAGTCCGCCGTGGTACATTGAAGAAAATAGAATAATGTCGGGACGGGCCGCGGCATACTTAAGCCGCAGTTCGTCAAAATTAAGGTCAAAGCATATTGCGCACGCAACCGTTCCGAAGTCGCATTTTATTAAAGGCGCATCCGTTCCGTATTCGGTTCCGTACACGGTGTTTTCTTCAATCACCAGATGGTTTTTGTTGTATGCCCCGGCAATCCCGCCTTTGCGGTCTATGATTATGGTGGAGTTGTGCCATTTTCCGTTTTTATCTTCCAGCACCGCGGAATAGGCGATATAGCAGTTGTTATTCCTGGCTGTTTCCCTGAAATGGTCAAGTATCTGATTCCCTCTTGTTTTATAATAAATATTTTTTTTCTCTTCATACAGGTTTTCGGGGCGGTCGCATGCCTCAGGCAGGACAATAAGGTCGGGTTTATCGGGAAGAACGGCCTGTATGCGGGCATCCAGGTGTTCTTTGACCTTTTCCACCATGATTTGATAATCAAGCCCGCGTTCAATGCGGCACGGGGAAGTACTTATGTTGCTTATTTTTACGTATCTTGCCATAATATTTTGTTTAAAGGTGATGCAGGCTGAAGTTTACCCGCCGAAGCTTTAGCATAGGCGGGACCTGCGGCTACCTTTTTGAAATTACGGGAGTATGAGTTTCTGTCCGGGATGTATGACGTCGTCTTTTAATTTATTGGCTTTTTTCAATGCGTCCACAGTTGTGTTGAATTTTTCTGCCAGCGCTCCCAGGGAATCCCCGCTTTTTACTACGTAGTTTTTTATAGCAGGAGGAGGGGCGGTTATGTTTTTAAGGTAAAATATATCGCTTTCCTGCCTTGTAAGCTCATCAAGGAATACCTGCATGTTGGCATTCATCTTCTGTTCGTTTGCCGATATGCGCTCTTCTATTTTTATCATATCGGCGGATAGCCTGTTGAGGGTTTCGGCAATTGCTACCTGCGCACGGTTTACGCTTAGAATGTCGTTCTGCATGGCGGTCAGGTTGGTGTTAAGGGAGGAAATGGACGTTATGATGTCCGTATAAGTTTTTTTAAGCCCGTCTATGTCGCGCCGTATCTCAAAGTCCGTTTTCTGGTTTATCTCTCTCTCCGCTTTTATCTGCTCCTCCAGTTTATACCCTGTTTCGTCTATTTTCCCGGAGAGCTTTCTTATCTCGCTGTTTACGGAGAAGATGTCTTCCGAAAGCGACGCCCTTTCTTTTGCAATCTCATCAAGTTTTGCGTCAACCTCTGCAAGCTTGCGGTTTGTTTCTTCCTCGCTCTTTTTGAACCTATCCGCTATCGCCTCCGATGCGGCATAGAGGTCGTCTTCAACGTACGTAACTTTCTTTTCAACTATATCAACATCGGATTGCGTTGCGACACAGCCGGCAAGCAATATAAGGCATATACAGATAACCGGAAATCCGTAATTCCTCTGCATTTTTTTATTTATTCGGCCAGCTTAAATTCCGCTCGCCTGTTTTTCGCCCAAGCCTCTTCATTGCTTGCAGTGTCTACAGGCTTGTCTTTCCCGTAGCTCGCGGTGTGGAGGCGGGCGGAGGAAACGCCAAGGCTTACAAGGTATCTTCTAACGCTTAACGCGCGCTGTTCGCCGAGCACCATGTTATACTCCCTGGTGCCTCTTTCGTCGCAATGCCCTTCAATCAGCACCTGCATTTTGGGGTTTGCCAGAAGATACTTGCCTATTCCGTTCAGAGTTTCCCTTGCGTCACTGCGTATTTCATAGCTGTCAAAATCAAAATGTACGTTCTTGAAGATTTTAGCAGCTTCGGCGCTGATGAGCGACGGTTCTTTGAAATCTTTTGCGGGTATCTTTCTTACGGGGATGTCCTCGCCCTTTATCGCTTTCGCTATTTCGGTGGATGTCGCTCTTCCTTCCTCAGAGGTAACTCCCGTCTTTGCATCGCCGGATTTAATTATTGACGACGCAGGCGTCCGTCCTGATTCTTCGGTTATTTCCCTTTTTCCGCGGCAGCCCGATAAAAGAGCCGCGATTACCAGCAAACTTACTATTCCGGCATATCTTGGATTCGACATACATTCCCCCTTCTTACCGTATAAAAAAACGGTTAAGTTTATAATATTATACTGTATAAA